>NZ_JBVJYM010000002.1:0-112453 GCF_055600495.1 Streptomyces sp. NPDC038213 | reverse complement strand
GGGGATCACCAGCGGCCGTTGAAGGCGTCCTTCAGCCGGGAGAACAGCCCCTGCTGACCGGGCTGACTGCACCCACCCGGGGGGCCACCCCCGGACCCCCGGCAGGGCCCCCGCCGGGGATCACCAGCAGCCGTCAGCGGCCGTTGAAGGCGTCCTTCAGCCGGGAGAACAGCCCCTGCTGACCGGGCTGGAACTGGCCCGTGGGGCGCTCCTCGCCGCGCAGCTTGGCCAGCTGGCGGAGCAGGGCCTCCTGCTCCGGGTCCAGCTTGGCCGGGGTCTGGACCTCGACGTGGACGATCAGGTCGCCGCGGCCGCCGCCGCGCAGGTGCGTGACGCCGCGCCCGTGCAGCGGGATCGACTGGCCGGACTGGGTGCCGGGCCGGATGTCGACCTCCTCCATCCCGTCCAGGGTCTCCAGCGGGCACTTCGTGCCCAGCGCGGCCGCGGTCATCGGGATGGTCACCGTGCAGTGCAGGTCGTCGCCGCGCCGCTGGAAGACCGAGTGGGGCAGCTCGTGGATCTCCACGTACAGGTCGCCGGCGGGGCCGCCGCCGGGGCCGACCTCGCCCTCGCCCGCGAGCTGGATCCGCGTGCCGTTCTCCACACCCGCGGGGATCTTGACCGTGAGGGTGCGCCGGGAGCGGACCCGGCCGTCGCCCGCGCACTCGGGGCACGGGGTCGGGACCACGGTGCCGAAGCCCTGGCACTGGGGGCAGGGGCGGGAGGTCATGACCTGGCCCAGGAAGGACCGCGTGACCTGCGAGACCTCGCCGCGGCCGCGGCACATGTCACAGGTCTGCGCGGAGGTGCCGGGGGCGGCGCCCTCGCCGGAACAGGTCGTGCACACGACCGCCGTGTCGACCTGGATCTCCTTCGTGGTGCCGAAGGCGGCCTCGTCGAGCTCCAGGTCGAGCCGGATCATGGCGTCCTGGCCCCGGCGGGTGCGCGAGCGCGGGCCGCGCTGGGAGGCCTGTCCGAAGAAGGCGTCCATGATGTCCGAGAAGTTGCCGAAGCCGCCGGCCCCGAAGCCGCCCGCGCCGCCACCGCCGCCGGAGGCCGAGAGCGGGTCGCCGCCGAGGTCGTAGACCTGCTTCTTCTGCGGGTCCGACAGCACCTCGTACGCGGCGTTGATCTCCTTGAAGCGCTCCTGCGTCTTGGGATCGGGGTTCACGTCCGGGTGCAGCTCGCGCGCGAGCTTCCGGAAGGCCTTCTTGATCTCGTCCTGCGATGCGTCGCGGCGCACGCCGAGTACGGCGTAGTAGTCCGTGGCCACTTACGACTCCGCCAGGATCTGTCCGACGTAACGTGCCACTGCGCGTACCGCTCCCATCGTTCCGGGGTAGTCCATGCGGGTCGGTCCGACCACGCCGAGTTTGGCGACTGCCTCGCCGCCCGAACCGTAGCCGACCGAGACGACGGACGTGGAGTTCAGTCCCTCGTAGGCGTTCTCGTGGCCGATGCGTACGGTCATCCCCGACTCGTTCGCCTCGCCCAGGAGCCGGAGGAGCACGACCTGCTCCTCCAGGGCCTCCAGGACGGGGCGGATGGTCAGGGGGAAATCGTGTCCGAAGCGGGTGAGATTGGCGGTTCCGCCGATCATCAGCCGCTCCTCCTTCTCCTCGACCAGGGTCTCCAGCAGGGTCGCGAGCACGGACTGGACCGTTGCCCGGTCCTCCAGCTCGAACGACTCCGCGAGGTCCTGGACGAGCTGCGGCACGTCCGCGAAGCGGCGGCCGACCACCCGGCTGTTGAGCCGCGCCCGCAGATCGGCGAGGGAGGCCTCGCCGAAGGGGGCGGCGGCGTCGACCATCCGCTGCTCGACCCGGCCCGTGTCCGTGATCAGGACGAGCATCAGGCGGGCGGGCGAGAGGGCGAGGAGCTCCACGTGCCGGACGGTGGAGCGGGTCAGGGAGGGGTACTGCACCACCGCGACCTGCCGGGTGAGCTGTGCGAGCAGCCGCACCGTGCGGCCGACCACGTCGTCGAGGTCGACGGCGCCGTCCAGGAAGTTCTGGATGGCCCGGCGCTCGGGCGTGGACAGCGGTTTGACCCCCGCGAGCTTGTCGACGAAGAGCCGGTAGCCCTTGTCGGTGGGGATGCGGCCGGCGCTGGTGTGGGGCTGGGCGATGTAGCCCTCGTCCTCCAGCACGGCCATGTCGTTGCGCACGGTGGCGGGCGAGACGCCGAGGCGGTGCCGCTCCGTGAGCGCCTTGGAGCCGACCGGCTCCTCCGTCCCGACGTAGTCCTGGACGATGGCGCGCAGCACCTCGAGTCTGCGTTCGCTGAGCATCGTGCGCACCTCCACCTGATGAACGTCGTCCGTTTGGCACTCGGGGGTTCGGAGTGCCAGAGATCCCCCGGTCAGTGTACGGCGGGGAGGTGCACCCCTAGCAAGGGCGGCCCGTCAGGGTAGCGTCGCGGCATGGACGTCCGTTGGGAAGAGGCAGGCTGGGAAGGGCTGACCGGGCGCGCCGGCCGGCTGAGGCTCCCGGTGTGGGACTGCACCGCGGGACTGGTGGTGGGAGACGATGCGGCGCTGCTGATCGACCCCGGTTCGTGCGTGCGCGAGGGCTCCGCGGTGCGGGCCCAGGCGGAGCGGCTGGCGGGCCGGCGCGTGACCCATATCGCATTCACACACGGACATTTCGACCACGTCCTGGGGGCCGCGGCCTTCTCGGGGGCCGAGGTGTACGGGGCGGTGGGCCTGGACGCGGTCCTGCTCGCCGGCCGCGACCTGCTGCGGGAGTCCGCGGTCCGGCACGGGCTGGACCCGCAGGAGGCGGCGGACTCCACGGACCTGCTGATCGCGCCGCGGCACCTGGTCTCCGGGGAGTGGACCCTGGAACTGGGCGGGGTGCAGGTGCTGCTGGCGAACGTCGGCCCGGGCCACACCCGGCACGATCTGGCCGTGTTCGTGCCCGGCGAGCGGGAGACGGTGTTCTGCGGGGATCTCGTGGAGGAGTCCGGCGAACCCCAGGCGGGGGACGACTCGGTCCGCAGGCAGTGGCCGGCCGCCCTCGACCGGCTGCTGTCCCTGGGCGGGGAGGACGCGCTGTACGTACCCGGCCACGGGGCGGTCGTGGACGCGGACTTCGTCCGTGCGCAACGCGCCACACTCGCCGCGCGCTTCGGCGTGTCGCCCTCCTGAACCGGCCGCCCTGCCTACTGTCGTCCGAATGCGCGAGTACTCCCCCGACCTGACCCCGCCCTGGAAGCGCGGCGCGACCCGCCCGGTGCCGGAGGTGGCCGCGGACCCCGGCCTGGTGGTCGAGGTGGCCGGTACGGACTTCTGCGGGGCGGTGACCGGCTGCGAGGGCGGCGTGGTCACTTTGGAAGACCGCTTCGGCAAGCGCCGGGCCTTCCCCCTCTCGCCTCGGGGCTTCCTGCTGGAAGGGGCCGTGGTCACCCTGGTCCGGCCCTCCCGCGCCCCGGCGGCGCCGCAGCGCACCGCGTCCGGCTCGGTGGCGGTGCCGGGCGCCCGCGCCCGGGTGGCCCGGGCCGGGCGGATCTACGTGGAGGGCCGCCACGACGCCGAGCTGGTGGAGAAGGTCTGGGGCGACGACCTGCGGATCGAGGGCGTGGTCGTCGAGTACCTGGAGGGCGTCGACGACCTCCCCGCCCTGGTCGACGCCTTCGCCCCGGGCCCCGACGCCCGGCTGGGCGTCCTGGTCGACCACCTGGTCCCCGGCTCGAAGGAGTCCCGCATCGCGGCCGCCGTCACCCATCCGGACGTCCTGATCGCGGGCCACCCGTACGTGGACGTCTGGCAGGCGGTGAAGCCGTCCTCCCTGGGCATCCCGTCGTGGCCGTCCGTCCCGCGCGGGCGGGACTGGAAGACGGGCGTCTGCGAGGCGCTGGGGTGGGCGCCGAACACGGGTGAGGCGTGGCAGCGGATCCTGTCCCGGGTCAGGTCGTACCAGGACCTGGAACCGTCCCTCCTGGGCCGCGTGGAAGAACTCATCGACTTCGTCACGACCCCGTCCTGACCACGGGTTCCCCGCTGCGCGGGCCTCTCCCCTACCCGCCCCTTCCCGCTCCTGGGGCTCCGCCCCAGACCCCGCGCCTCAAACGCCGGCGGGGCTGGATGGTGCCGCCAGGGGCGGCAACTCCAGCCCGCGCAGGGGGTCCCCCCGGACGAAGTCTGGGGGAGTTTGAGCGCACCGGGCGCGGAGCGCACGGAACGGGGTCCGGGGCGGAGCCCCGAAACCCCCCACCCACCCGCACCCGACCCACCACTCCCGGCAACATCCAGCCCCGCCGGCGCTTGAGGCGCGGGGGTGTGGGGGCGGAGCCCCTGCTTTCGGGAAGGGGCGGGGTGGGGAACAGGCCCCGCGCAGCGGACCGGGGTTCAGTCGACCAGGTCGCGGACGACGGCGTCGGCCAGCAGCCGCCCCCGCAGGGTCAGCACGGCCCGCCCGCCCCCGTAGGGCCCCGGCTCCAGCAGCCCGTCCGCCAGCGCCCGCCGCGAGGCGTCCAGCCCGGCCGGCGCCAGCAGCCCCAGCGGACACCCGTCGACCAGCCGCAGCTCCAGCAGGATCCGTTCCACCCGCCGGTCCTCGTCGGAGAGCCGCTCCCGCCCGGCCCCGGGCGACCGCCCCTCCGCCAGCGCCGCCGCATACGCGCCCGGGTGCTTCACGTTCCACCACCGCACCCCCCCGACGTGGCTGTGCGCCCCCGGCCCGGCGCCCCACCAGTCCGCCCCGCGCCAGTACAGCTCGTTGTGCAGGCAGCGGCCCGCCTCCGAGGTGGCCCAGTTCGAGACCTCGTACCAGCTGTAGCCGGCCTCCGCGAGGACGGAGTCCGCGATCAGGTACCGGTCGGCGTGGACGTCGTCGTCCGTCATGGGGACCTCGCCGCGCCGGATCCGGCGGGCCAACTGCGTACCCTCCTCGACGATCAGGGCGTACGCCGAGATGTGGTCGGGCCCGGCGCCGAGCGCCGCGTCGAGGGAGGCGCGCCAGTCCTCGTCTGACTCGCCGGGGGTCCCGTAGATCAGGTCGAGGTTGACGTGCTCGAAGCCCGCCGCCCGCGCCTCGCCCACGCAGGCCTCGGGGCGCCCCGGGGTGTGCGTGCGGTCCAGGACCTTCAGGACGTGCTGCTTCGCGCTCTGCATGCCGAAGGAGATCCGGTTGAAGCCCCCGGCCCGCAGCTCCTCCAGGTACGCCGGATCCACCGACTCCGGATTCGCCTCGGTGGTGACCTCGGCGTCCTCGGCCAGCCCGAACTCGTCCCGGATCGCGCCCAGCATCCGCACCAGGTCGGCCGCGGGCAGCAGGGTCGGCGTACCGCCGCCGACGAAGACGGTCCGCACCTCGCGCGGGTCCCCGCCCAGCACCTTCCGGGCCAGGCGGACCTCGTCCACGAGCGTGTCGGCGTAGTTCTCGCGGGAGGCGAGCACGCCGCCGGTACCGCGCAGCTCGGTGGCGGTGTAGGTGTTGAAATCGCAGTAGCCGCAGCGCGTGGCGCAGTACGGGACGTGCAGGTAGAACCCGAGCGGCCGGTCCGCGGCCCCGGTCAGGGCGTGCGCGGGCAGCGCCCCGTCTTCGGGCATGGGCTCACCATCGGGCAGTACGGAAGGCATGGATCCATTCTCCCGCACCGCCCGCAGGCCCCGGACCGCGCAGCCGCACCGGCCCGCGTCGACGGCCCGCGCGCAGCCGCACCGCGTGCGAGCGCGCCGGACCGCCGGGCCTCCCGGTCGGTCCGGCGCGCTCCGCTGCGGCCTACGCCTCGTTCGCGCCCTCGTACATGGCGTCGATGAGCCCCTTGAACTCGCGCTCCACGGCCGGCCGCTTCAGCTTGAGGCTGGGGGTCAGCTCGCCGTGCTCCACGTCGAGGTCGCGCGGCAGCAGGGCGAACTTCTTGATCGTCTGCCAGCGCTGCAGCCCGGCGTTGAGGGTGTCCACGTAGCCCTGGACCATCTCGCGGGTCTGCGGGGCGGCCACCACCTCGGCGTAGGACCTGCCCTCCAGGCCGTTGTCCTTCGCCCAGCCGAGCAGGGTGGGCTCGTCGAGGGCGACGAGGGCGGTGCAGAAGTTCCGGTCGGCGCCGTGGACCAGGATGTTCGAGACGAACGGGCACACGGCCTTGAACCGGCCCTCGATCTCGGCCGGGGCGACGTACTTGCCGCCCGAGGTCTTGATCAGGTCCTTCTTGCGGTCGGTGATCCGCAGGTAGCCGTCCGCGGAGAGCTCGCCGATGTCGCCGGTGTGCAGCCAGCCGTCGGACTCCAGGACCTCGGCGGTCTTCTCCGGCAGGCCGTGGTAGCCCTCCATGATGCCGGGGCCGCGGAGCAGGATCTCGCCGTCGTCGGCGATGCGGACCTCGCAGCCGGGGAGCGGCTTGCCGACCGTGCCGGTGCGGTACGCCTCGCCCGGGTTGACGAAGCTGGCGGCGCTGGACTCCGTGAGCCCGTAGCCCTCCAGGATGTGGATGCCGGCGCCGGAGAAGAAGTAGCCGATCTCGGGCGAGAGGCCGGAGGCCCCGGAGACGGCGGCGCGCAGCCGCCCGCCGAAGGCGTCGCGGAGCTTGGAGTAGACGAGGGCGTCGGCGACCTTGTGCTTGGTCGTGAGCCCGAAGGGGGCCGAGGCGGTGCCGGTGCGGCGGAAGTTGTCCTGGGTGACCTTCGCGTACTCGCGGGCGACCCCGGCGGACCACTGGAAGATCTTGTACTTGGCCCCGCCGGCGGCGCGGGCCTTGGCGGCGACGCCGTTGTAGACCTTCTCGAAGATGCGCGGTACGGAGGCCATGTACGTGGGCTGGACCACCGGCAGGTTCTCGATGATCTTCTCGACCCGGCCGTCGACGGCGGTGACGTGCCCGACCTCGATCTGGCCGGAGGTGAGCACCTTGCCGAAGACGTGGGCCAGCGGCAGCCACAGGTACTGCACGTCCTCCCGGGTGACCAGGCCGGTCGCGGCGATGGCCTTGGCCATGTACGACCAGTTGTCGTGCGGGAGGCGGACGCCCTTGGGGCGGCCCGTGGTGCCCGAGGTGTAGATCAGGGTCGCGAGCTGCGTGGCGGTGATCGCGGAGATCCGCTCCTTGACCGCCTCGGGGTGCTTGGCGAGGTACTCCTTGCCGCGCGCCTCCAGCTCGGCGAGGGTGAGGACCCAGCCCTCGGGGTCCCCCTCGACGGGCTCGGCCCCGGCCGGGTCGATCACCACGACGTGGCGCAGCCCCGGCAGGTCGGCGCGGCGCTCGCGGGCCTTGGCCAGCTGGGCGGCGTCCTCGGCGATGAGCACCTTGCTCTCGGAGTCCGAGAGGATGAACGCCGACTCCTCGGCGTTGGTGCTCGGGTAGACGGTGGTGACGGCGCCGCCCGCGCACATCACGCCGAGGTCCGAGAGGATCCACTCGACGCGGGTGTTGGAGGCGAGGGCCACCCGCTCCTCGGACCCGAGCCCGAGCCCGACCAGGCCCGCGGCGATGGCGAACACGCGCTCCGCGGCCTGGCCCCAGCTCAGGGACTTCCAGTCGTCGGGCCCCTGGCCGGAGGCCGCGGGCACGGGATAGCGGTAGGCCTCGGCGTCCGGGGTGGCGGCGACGCGCTCAAGGAAGAGGGCCGCCACGGACGGCGGGCGGTTCTCGATCAAGGTCTGTGTGTCGCTCACGACATCCTCCGGACCACGCGTCGAGCGCATGGGGTAACTGGCGAGTAACCATCGAGCAGTGATCAGGGTAGAGGCCAGGGGGGCGGTGCGTAAGGGGCCGCAAGCGGCCGCTTTATAACGAACGGGCCCCCGTGCCGCGGCATGGGGGCCCGTACGTCACGGCTTGTCCGGTGGCTACTTCTTGCCCTTGCCCGGGCCGGAGTCGTCGCTGGACAGCACGGCGATGAAGGCGTCCTGCGGGACCTCGACGGAGCCGACCATCTTCATGCGCTTCTTGCCCTCCTTCTGCTTCTCCAGCAGCTTCCGCTTACGGGAGATGTCGCCGCCGTAGCACTTGGCGAGGACGTCCTTGCGGATAGCGCGGATGGTCTCGCGGGCGATGACCCGGGAGCCGACGGCGGCCTGGATCGGCACCTCGAAGGCCTGCCGCGGGATCAGCTCGCGCAGCTTGGCGACCAGGCGCACGCCGTAGGCGTAGGCGGCGTCCTTGTGCGTCACGGCGGAGAAGGCGTCGACCTTGTCGCCGTGCAGCAGGATGTCGACCTTGACCAGGCTGGAGGCCTGCTCGCCCGTGGGCTCGTAGTCGAGGGAGGCGTAGCCGCGGGTCTTGGACTTCAGCTGGTCGAAGAAGTCGAAGACGATCTCGGCGAGCGGAAGGGTGTAGCGGATCTCGACCCGGTCCTCGGAGAGGTAGTCCATGCCGAGGAGGGTGCCGCGGCGGGTCTGGCAGAGCTCCATGATCGCGCCGATGAACTCGCTGGGCGCGAGGACGGTGGCGCGGACGACCGGCTCGAACACGTCCGAGATCTTGCCCTCGGGGAACTCGCTCGGGTTGGTGACGGTGACCTCCTTGCCGTCCTCCAGCACCACGCGGTAGACCACGTTCGGCGCGGTCGCGATCAGCTCGAGGCCGAACTCGCGCTCCAGGCGCTCGCGGACCACGTCCAGGTGCAGCAGGCCGAGGAAGCCGACGCGGAAGCCGAAGCCGAGGGCCGCGGAGGTCTCCGGCTCGTAGACCAGCGCGGCGTCGTTGAGCTGGAGCTTGTCCAGGGCCTCGCGCAGGTCCGGGTAGTCCGAGCCGTCGAGCGGGTACAGGCCCGAGAAGACCATCGGCTTCGGGTCCTTGTAGCCGCCGAGGGCCTCGGTGGCGCCGCCCGTCATCTGGGTGATGGTGTCGCCGACCTTGGACTGGCGGACGTCCTTCACACCGGTGATGAGGTAGCCCACCTCGCCGACGGACAGGCCGTCGGCCGGCAGCATCTCGGGCGAGTTGCAGCCGATCTCCAGCAGCTCGTGGGTGGCGCCCGTGGACATCATCCGGATGCGCTCGCGCTTGTTGAGCGTGCCGTCGACCACACGGACGTACGTGACCACGCCCCGGTACGAGTCGTAGACCGAGTCGAAGATCATCGCGCGGGCCGGGGCGTCCTTGACGCCGACCGGGGCCGGGACGCGCTCGACCACGCGGTCCAGCAGCGCCTCCACGCCGAGGCCCGTCTTCGCGGAGACCCGCAGGACGTCGTCCGGCTCGCAGCCGACCAGGTTCGCCAGCTCCTCGGCGAACTTCTCCGGCTGGGCCGCCGGCAGGTCGATCTTGTTGAGCACGGGGACGATCGCGAGGTCGTTCTCCATGGCCAGGTACAGGTTGGCCAGGGTCTGGGCCTCGATGCCCTGGGCGGCGTCGACCAGCAGGAGGGTGCCCTCGCAGGCGGCGAGCGACCGGGAGACCTCGTACGTGAAGTCGACGTGTCCCGGGGTGTCGATCATGTTGAGGATGTGGGTCTTGCCCTGGTCCCCACCCGTCGTGGGGGCCCAGGGCAGCCGGACCGCCTGGGACTTGATCGTGATGCCTCGCTCGCGCTCGATGTCCATGCGGTCGAGGTACTGGGCGCGCATCTGACGCTGATCGACGACACCGGTGAGCTGGAGCATCCGGTCGGCGAGAGTCGACTTGCCGTGGTCGATGTGCGCGATGATGCAGAAATTGCGGATCAGCGCCGGGTCGGTACGGCTCGGCTCGGGCACGTGGCTAGGGGTCGCGGGCACGCAAGGTCCTGATTCTCGGGCGATGTCGTATGGATACGCAGACTCCATGGTCCCATGGCTGCGCGACTGCGGTCGGTTTGGGCCGCCCAACGGGCTGCTGGTAGCCTGGGCAGCTGTGTCTCGTGTGCCCTCTCAGCCTGCGCGGCACATACCTGCAAGATCAAACGTCGGCCCCTTGCGGGGTCCGGCACTGAACCTGAAAAGGCTCTTTCGTGGCGAACATCAAGTCCCAGATCAAGCGGAACAAGACGAACGAGAAGGCCCGCCTTCGCAACAAGTCCGTCAAGTCCGAGCTCAAGACCTTCATCCGCAAGGCCAACGAGGCCATCGCCTCCGGCGACGCCGCCAAGGCCACCGAGGCTGCCCGTGTCGCCTCGCGGAAGCTGGACAAGGCCGTTTCGAAGGGTGTCATCCACAAGAACGCCGCCGCCAACAAGAAGTCGGCGCTGGCTGCCAAGGTCGCCCCCCTTCAGGGCTGAGCACTCGATGTGATCGCCGGAAGGGACCCAGCGGGCCCTCTCATCCGCTCCTGACCGGCACCCCGCCCCACACGCGGCCTGCGTTCGCCACGCGGGTGTGGGGCACACAGCGTGAAACTGTCGGCCCCGGCCGGTCCTTCCCCAGGACCGGAACCGGGGCCTTCGGCATACCCGGGGCCCCTCGTCCCACTAGAGTCCGGCAGGTAGGCACGGGCGGGGAACGGGGAGGGTACCGATGGCCAAGGTGAACGTGAGCCTGGACGCGGAGCTGGTGGTCGAGGTGATGGTGCTGGCGGGGGCCGGCTCACCACAGGACGCCGTGGAGGCCGTCGTACGGGACTACATCGCGCGCTCCCACCGGACCGAGGCCCGGGTCGAGCTCAAGGAGAACCGCAACCGCGACACCGAGCCGCGCCCCCAGGACACCCAGGGCTGAGCCCGCAGGACACGCGGGGCTGAGCCCTCCCCCGCCCGGCGCGGTCAGTACGGGTCGCGGCGGGCCGGGCGGGCGGCGCGGGCCACGGCCACGACGGCCTTCTCCAGCGCGTACTCGGGATCGTCCCCGCCGCCCTTGACCCCGGCGTCGGCCTCGGCCACCGCCCGCAGGGCCGCGGCCACCCCGTCGGCCGACCAGCCCCGCATCTGCTGGCGGACCCGGTCGATCTTCCAGGGCGGCATGCCGAGGTCGCGGGCCAGGTCGCCGGGGCGGGCGCCGCGGGGGGCGGAGGCCAGCTTCCCGATGGCGCGCACCCCCTGGGCCAGGGCGCTGGTGATCATGACGGGGGCGACCCCGGTCGACAGGGACCAGCGCAGGGCCTCCAGGGCCTCCGCGGCCCGGCCCTCCACCGCCCGGTCCGCCACCGTGAAGCTGGAGGCCTCGGCCCGGCCGGTGTAGTACCGCCCGACCACGGCCTCGTCGATGGTGCCCTCGACGTCGGCGCACAGCTGCGCCACCGCGCTCGCCAGCTCCCGAAGGTCGCTGCCGATGGCGTCCACGAGCGCCTCGGTGGCCGCGGGCGAGGCCGAACGGCCCAGTCCCCGGAACTCCGTGCGCACGAAGGCCAGCCGGTCCGCCGCCTTGGTCATCTTCGGGCAGGCCACCTCGCGCGCGCCCGCCTTGCGGGCCGCGTCCAGCAGGGCCTTGCCCTTGGCGCCGCCCGCGTGCAGCAGGACGAGGGTGATCTCCTCGAACGGCGCGGCCAGGTACGCCTTGACGTCCTTGACCGAGTCGGCGGACAGGTCCTGGGAGTTGCGGACGACCACGACCTTGCGCTCGGAGAAGAGCGAGGGGCTGGTCAGCTCGGCGAGTGTGCCGGGCTGCAGCTGCTCCGGGGCGAGGTCGCGCACGTCCGTGTCGGCGTCGGCGGCCCGCGCGGCCGCCACCACCTCCCGCACGGCGCGGTCGAGCAGCAGCTCCTCCTGCCCCACCGCGAGGGTGAGGGGGGCGAGCGGGTCGTCGCTGGGGTTCTTCCTGGTGGCCATCGCGGTCCAGCATCCCACGCCCCTCCGACAGCGGGCCAAAACCGGGTGTCCGACAATGGGCCGCGTGAACGCACGACACGTACTCGTACTGCCCGACCGCGACGCCGCCGAGGCGGTGGCCGAGGAGCTCTCCGACCGCTTCGCGCTGACCGAGGAGCCCCAGCTGGTCAGGGACGCCCTGGCCGGGGAGGACGACGCCGAGGACGCCCAGTGGCTGGTCGTCGTGGAGGACCCCCGGGACCGCCTGGACCCCGCGGCCCTCGACGCCCTCGCCGAGGAGCACGAGGGCTGGCTCGAAGCCCCCTGACGGGGCCCCGCCCTCCCTCAGTTCTTGTGGACTATCTGCACGTCGAGCGTCACGTCGATGCTCGAGCCCACGGCCGCGATCCCGTGTGCCAGCAGGGACTGCCAGGTCAGGGTGAAGTCCTCCCGGTGCAGCTCGGTGGTGGCCCGGCAGGCGGCCCGGGTCTCCCCCTCCATCCCGGTCCCGATCCCGAGGTACTCGGTGTCGAGGGTGACGGACCGGCTCACCCCGTGCAGGGTCAGGGCCCCGGCCACCGCCCAGCGGGTGCCGGTGCGGTGGATGAACCGCTCGCTGTAGAACTCGATCGTCGGGTGGCGCCCCGCGTCCAGGAAGTCCGCGGACCGCAGGTGCTCGTCGCGCAGCCGGACCCCGGTGTCGATGCTGGCCGCGTCGATGATCACGTGCATGGCGGAGTCCTCCATGCGGTCGGCGATCCGCACCGCGCCCGCGAAGGTGTTGAACCGCCCCCGGATCCGCGCCAGTCCGATGTGACGGGCCGTGAAACCGATGCTGGAGTGCGTCGGTTCTACCTCCCAGTGTCCCGGCCGCGGCAGTACCGGCGGATCCACGGCCTCCAGCAGCAGGTCGCCCGGCTCGTCCCCGTCCCCCGCGGCCACCACGGCCGCCCCGTGGTGCGGCGCGTACCCCTCGGCGGACACCGCGAGCCGGTACTCGCCGGCGGGCACGGCGGCGACGAAGCCCCCGTAGGGATCGGTCTCCCCGCTGACCACCCGGCGCCCGATCGGGTCCGTGACCTCGAACCGCGCCTGCCGGACGGGCTGTTGGAACTGGTTCAGCACCCGGTAGCCCAGCAGCCCCGCTTCCGGCGGGACCTCCGGCCTGTGGACCGGCGCCGGCCCTGCGGCCGTGTCGCTCCCCCGTCGGCGACCGAACATGTCGCATGCACCCCCGTGCTCTCTGGATTGGGACCCCTCTGGCGAAGACGCATTCGATCATGCTGCCGGGATGGGGGCAAACAGAATGGTCGGGCCCGGTATGGCCGGGCCGGTACGGGACGCCCGAAGTGCGGCGGTCCCGTACGCCCCGCCGCACCGGTACGGGCCTGCGCCGCCGCCCGGCCGGCACCGCCCTGACCCCGGCGCCCGCCCCGGTCACGGCGATCGCGCCGTCGGTGTCCGTGCGCAGCACCGCAGCCCCCGCGGCCCGCAGGGCACCGACCGTGCGCGGCGACGGGTGCCCGTAGCCGTTGCCCTCGCCTACGGGTACGAGGGCCAGCCGGGGCCTCAACCGGGCGGGCAGCGCGGGGTCCTGGTGCGGGGAGCCGTGGTGCGCGACCTTGAGCACGTCCACCGGGCCGAGCTCCGGATGCTCCCTCAGCAGGGCCTCCTGGGCGGGCGGTTCGAGATCGCCGAGGAGCAGGATCCGCAGCCCGTGCGAGCGGGCGAGCAGCACCACGCTGGCGTCGTTGGCCTCCCATGAGGGCGGTCCGCCCGGCGGGGGCCACAGCACCTGCCACTCCAGGGGCCCGGCCCGCCGCCGCTCCCCCGCCGCGGCCTGCTCCACGGGGATCCCGGCCGCGGCGGCGGCCCGGTGCACGGCGCGCGCCTGCTCGGGGGGCTCGGCCAGACCCGTGGTCTGGATCAGGCCCACGGAGCGGCCTCGCAGCACCCCCGCCAGCCCGCCCACGTGGTCCTGGTGGAAGTGCGTGAGAACGAGCAGCGGGATCCGCGTGACGCGCAGCATGCTCAGGCAGCGGTCCACCGGCCCGGGCTCGGGCCCGGTGTCCACCACCACGGCCGTCCCCGGCCCCGCCGCCAGCACCCCCGCGTCCCCCTGGCCGACCGCGCACTGCACGTACCGCCACCCGGAGGGCGGCCAGCCCGCGAGCACCCGGGCCAGCGGCACGGGCCTGAGCACCGCGAGGACCAGGACCAGGGCGGCGGCTGCGCACACCCAGCGGTACCGGAGCACCCGCCGGGCCGCCACAGCGGCGAGGAGCACCGCCCCGGCGAGCAGCAGCCCGCCCGAGGGCCCGCCCGGCCAGTCGACTTCCGCCCCCGGCAGCGCCGCGCCGGTGCGGGCCACGGCCGCGATCCAGCCCGCCGGCACCCCGGCGCACCAGGCGAGCGCCTCGGCCGCGGGCATCCACACGGCGGCCGCCGCCAGGGCCGCGAACCCGAGCACCGTCGCAGGCCCCGCCGCCGCCTCCGCGAGCAGGTTGCACGGTACGGCGACCAGGCTCACCCGCGCCGCCAGCACGGCCACGACGGGCGCGCACACGGCCTGGGCCGCAGCGGCGGCCGCCAGCGGCTCGGCGAACCGGGCCCGCAGGCCCCGCCGCTGGAGCGCCGCGCTCCAGCGGGGCCCCAGCGTCAGCAGGGCGCCCGTGGCGAGCACCGACAGCAGGAACCCGTAGCTCCGCGCGAGCCAGGGGTCCCACAGGACCAGCAGCAGGACCGCGGCGGCGAGGGCCGGGACCAGCGATCTGCGCCGCCCGGTGCCGATGGCCAGCAGGGTGACCGCCCCGCAGGCGGCCGCCCGCAGCACGCTCGGTTCGGGCCGGCACACCACCACGAACGCGAGGACCAGGGCGCCCCCGCACAGCGCGGTCCCGCGCAGCGACAGCCCCACCCGCGGGGCCAGCCCGCCGCGCTCGGCCCGCAGCGCGGACCCCGGCGGTCCGATCAGCAGGAACAGCACGATGGTCAGGTTGGACCCGGACACGGCCAGCAGGTGCACCAGGTCGGTGGTGAGGAAGGCCTCGTGGAGGTCCGCGGGCACCCGCGAGGTGTCCCCGACCACGAGCCCGGGCAGCAGGGCCCGGGCGTCCGGGGCGAGCCCGTCCGTGGCCGCGCGCAGCCCCGCCCTGAGATCGCCGGCCGCCCGCTGCACGGCGCCGGGCCCGGCCAGCACCTCGGGCGGCCTGCTGCCCGGCACCCGGAGCACGGCCACCGCCCGGCCCGCGGGCCCCAGGGCCGGGGCGAGCCTGGCGGTCACCCGCACCCGGGTGGAGGGCAGCAGGGACTCCCAGTCGGCGTGCCGCGCCAGCACCAGCACCGGCGTGCGCACCGCAGTGGTCCGCCCTCCGGGTGCGGTCACCCGGGTCAGCTCGGCGTCGGCCAGGACGGCCGGCGGTCCGCGCCGGGTGCGTCGCGGGTCGGAGGTCACGGTGAGCTCCACCGACACCCGCGCCCGTTCCTCGGCCAGCCCCACGACCGGACCGCTGCGCGCCTGTCCCGCGTGCAGCCCCGCCGCGGCGGCTCCGGCCGCCGCGCACAGGAGGGTCGCCGCCACGGCCGTCCCCAGTCCGCGCGTCCGCCCCGCGACGGCCGGCAGGAGCAGGACTCCCGCGGCCAGGGTGCACCCGGCCGCCACCACGGCCACCGGCCGGCCGGGCATCCCCAGGACCGCCGCCGCGGCACCCCAGGCACCCAGCGCCGGGGGCACCAGCCGCAGATCAGCCGGCCCCTCCCGCGGCCCCGTCCCCGCACCCGCGGAGTCGGCGCCTGCGGCGCCCCCGTCCCCCCGGCGGATCACGGCCGCACCAGCGGGCGCAGCTCCGCGAACCGGCGCTCGCCGATCCCGTCCACCTGCCGCAGGTCCGCCACCGAGCGGAAGCCGCCGCGCTCGGTGCGGAAGGCCACGATGTGCCGGGCCAACACCGGTCCGACACCGGGCAGCGCGTCCAACTGCTCCACCGTCGCCGAACCGAGGCTCACGGGCGCCCCCGGCCCCGCGGGGAGGCCCGCACCCGCCGCCCCGGGCAGCGCCCCGGCGGCCGGGGGCGGGAGCCCGACCACCACCTGCTCCCCGTCGAGCAGGACCCGGGCCCGGTTGAGCCCGCTGGTGTCGGCGCCCGGTCTGACCCCGCCCGCGGCGGCGAGGGCGTCCTCGACCCGCGATCCGGCCGGCAGCCTGCGCACCCCCGGCTCGCGGACCTTCCCCGAGACGTCCACCACGATCCGCGCCGGGGACTGCGCCACGGCCTGCACACCCGCGGCGACCACCTGCGGGGCGGCAACCGGCCGCGGCCGCCCCGACCAGAACTGCTGGGCCGCGAAGCCGACCGCGAGCACCAGGACCACGGCCACCGCGGCCACCGTCCGCGGCTGGTACCCGCACCGCACCTGAAGCCACACCGGCAGCCGCTCCCGGACCGCCGCCGCCCGGAGCCCCGCCCCGGACAGGGCCTCCCCGTACCCGTCCGCGGCCGACGGCACCACGAGGGGAGCATCCGGCCGCGCCCCGTCGGCGCCCTCCGCGCGTCCTGGCCCCCCGCCCGGATCCGGGCGGACGGGGATCCCCCGCAGCCGCTCCGGATCGGGCCGCGCCGCCGGATCCGGCGGGGGCGCGGCGAGCAGGGCAGCGGCCCGCAGGCGCACGGCCGTCGGATCGGGAACGGGAGGGCGGGGCCCGCGGCGGGCTCCCGCCCGGCCGTCCGATCCCGGGGAGCGGCCCGGGCCGCTCGAAGCGGGCCCGCCGGGGCCCCGCAGGGGCCGCGGGCTGCGGTGGCTGCCGTGTCGTACGCGAGGCTGTCGAAGAGTCATGCCCCAGACGCTAGGCAGGAAGCCCGGCTACCGCTCGGACCGCTCGATTCCGGTGGAGGGAGCGCCCGTTGTGGACAACCCGGCCACCCTCCCGGCGGAACCGTCACCCGCCCGCACCACGGCCGCGACCACACCCCCGACAACAGCTCAGCTCATCCGACCGGGCCGCCCACCGAGGCCGGGCCACAGGCCGGGCCCCAGGCGAGGCCACAGACCGGAGCATTCACCTGGGCGAGACCACCGCAGCCAGCAGCCCCGGCCCGGTGTGCGCCCCGATCACCGCTCCGACCTCGCTGACGTGCAGTTCCGCAAGCCCCGGCACCCGCTCCCGCAGCCGCTCCGCGAGCCGCTCCGCCCGCTCCGGGGCCGCCAGGTGGTGCACGGCTACGTCCACGGGCCCGGCCCCGGCCCGCTCCACGGCGAGCTCTTCGAGCCGCGCGATGGCCTTCGAGGCGGTCCGCACCTTCTCCAGCATCTCGATCCGCCCGCCGTCGAGCTGGAGCAGCGGTTTGACCGCGAGGGCGGAGCCGAGGAGGGCCTGCGCTGCCCCGATGCGACCGCCCCGGCGGAGGTAGTCGAGGGTGTCCACGTAGAAGAAGGCCGACATGCCCGCGGCCCGTTTCTCTGCGGCGGCCACCGCCTCGTCCGCCGATCCGCCCGCCTCGGCCGTCTCGGCCGCCGCGAGGGCGCAGAAGCCGAGGGCCATGGCGACCATGCCGGTGTCCACGACCCGGACCGGTACGGGGGCCGTCCGGCCCGCGACCACGGCGGCGTCGTACGTGCCCGAGAACTCGGCGGACAGGTGCAGCGAGACGATCGCGGTCGCCCCGGCCTCCGCGGCGGCCCGATAGGCCCGCGCGAAGTCCTCGGGGCTGGGGCGGGACGTGGTCACCGGGCGGCGCTTCTGGAGGGCCAGGGCCAGGGACCGCGCAGAGATCTCCGTGCCCTCTTCGAGGGCCTCGTCGCCCAGGACGACGGTGAGGGGGACGGAGGTGATTGCGTGCCGCCGGATCGCCGGTCGGGGCAGGTAGGCCGTGGAGTCGGTGACGATCGCGACATGGCGGGACATGAGCGGGAGGTTACCGGCAGGAGACCGCCCGCGGCAGTCCGGACCACCGCGGGGCCACGGCACGGTACCCTCCTCGCCGCATCCCGCCCGCAGCCCTGTACCGCCGTACGGCCTGGCCCGTACCGACGGAGCCCGTACGGGACGCGCAGCGCGGGCTCAGGCCGTGCTCTCGGGCCGCTTGCTCTGCTCCCACGGGTACTCCGCGGGCCACTGCTGGGTCGCGGGCCCCACGGCCTTCGGCCCCTGCGCGGCCGCGGCCGGCGAAGCGGCGGCAGACCCCGCACCCGAAGCCCCGGAAGCAGCAGGACCCGCGCCGGCACCCGGGGAAGCGGAAGAACCGGAGGACGCAGAGGACGCAGAAGAAGAGGAAGAGGAAGGAGAAGAAGAACCGGCCCCCGGAGCCGCGCCCCCGTCCAGGTCCCCCCAGTCCCCCAGCCCGCCGGACCGCGGCTGCGCGTAGTCCCGCAGCGCGCCCGACTCCATCTCGATCTGAGCCGTCAGCGTGGCCAGGTCGTCCGAGGCGAAGGTGCGCGCCCGGTCGCGGGCGGCCCAGCGCAGGGAGTCGGCAGCCTTCGTGATGTGCGCCGTGCGCTCGCGCAGGTCGGGCAGCAGCGCGCTGATCCTGGCCTTGTCCGGCTCGCGCTCCAGGCGCTTCAGCTCGTCGTCCAGCTCGTGGCCGTGCGCGCTGAGGCGCTCGAAGAGCACGATCGTCTCCTGGAGCGAGGCGTCCTGCTGGACGCCGGTGTACAGCGCCTCCTGGGTGGAGCGCATCGAGGTCCGCAGGTCCAGCCGCAGCTGGGCGAGGCTGCCGCCGACCCCGACCTGACCGATGCTCTTGGCCTTGAGGGTGGTGTCCTCCACCGTCCTGCGCGCCTGGGTGATCGTCCGGTCCACCCCGCGCTTCGCCGCCTTGACGACCTTGGCGGTCGCGTACACGCCCAGGCCGAGGAAGGCGAACAGCATCAGCGCGAAGATGATCAGCGCGACCTCCATGAGAACCCCTTCCCCGGTTTGCCGGTTCCCCTGCTCCTGTGTCCTTCTCCACCGTAAACGGCGCGGGCAGGCCGGGGGTTCCATCAGGACCCCCAACCTGCCCGTACGGGACATCCCCTACCCGGCACCCGCAGGCGCCGGGTAGGGGATGTCCCGCCAGCCGACCAAGCCGACCCAGCGGCTCAGACGACGATGTTCACCAGCTTGGGCGCGCGCACGATGACCTTGCGGACCTCCGCGCCGCCCAGGGCCGCCACGACGCCCGCGTCGGACAGTGCCAGCTTCTCCAGGTCGCCCTCGGAGATCTCGGGCGAGACCTCCAGCCGGGCCTTCACCTTGCCCTTGACCTGCACCACGCACGTCACCGTCTCGTCCACGACGTACGCCGGGTCCGCGACCGGGAAGTCCTGGTGGACGACCGAGTCGGCGTGCCCCAGCCGGCGCCACAGCTCCTCCGCGATGTGCGGGGCCAGCGGGGCGATCAGCAGCACCAGGCGCTCGGCGACCGAGCGCTCCAGCGGCCGGCCGGCCTTCGTCAGGAAGTTGTTCAGCTCGGTGATCTTGGCGATGGCGGTGTTGAAGCGCAGACCCGCCATATCGGCGCCGGCTCCGTCGATCGCCTTGTGCAGGGCGCGCAGCGTGTCCTCGCCGGGCTCGGCGTCCACGACGGTGACCGCGCCGGTCTCCTCGTCGACGACGTTGCGCCACAGGCGCTGCAGCAGGCGGTACTGGCCGACCACGGCGCGCGTGTCCCACGGCCGCGACACGTCCAGCGGGCCCATCGCCATCTCGTACAGGCGCAGGGTGTCGGCGCCGTACTCCGTGCAGATCTCGTCGGGCGTGACGGCGTTCTTCAGGGACTTGCCCATCTTGCCGTGCTCGCGCTTGACCGGCTTGCCCTCGTAGAAGTAGCCGCCGTCGCGCTCCTCCACCTCGGCCGCGGGCACGTAGACGCCGCGCTCGTCGGTGTAGGCGTAGGCCTGGATCATGCCCTGGTTGAACAGCTTGTGGAATGGCTCCGAGGAGGAGACGTGCCCCAGGTCGAAGAGCACCTTCGACCAGAAGCGCGCGTACAGCAGGTGCAGCACCGCGTGCTCGGCGCCGCCCACGTACAGGTCCACGCCCCCGTGCGGAGCGCCCTCGCGGGGGCCCATCCAGTAGCGCTCGTTCTCCGGGTCGACCAGCTGCTCGGAGTTGTTCGGGTCCAGGTAGCGCAGCTCGTACCAGCAGGAACCGGCCCAGTTGGGCATGGTGTTGGTCTCGCGGCGGTACGGCTGCGGGCCCCGGCCGTCGCCCAGGTCCAGGACGACGTTCACCCAGTCCTCGCGCCGCGACAGCGGGGTCTCCGGCTGGGAGGCCGCGTCGTCGGGCTCGAAGGTGCGCGGGGAGTAGTCGTCGACCTCCGGCAGCTCCAGCGGCAGCATCGACTCGGGCAGCGCGTGGGCCACGCCGTCCTCGTCGTAGACGATCGGGAAGGGCTCGCCCCAGTACCGCTGGCGGCTGAACAGCCAGTCGCGCAGGCGGAAGTTGACGGTGCCCGCACCGATGCCGCGCTCCTCCAGCCAGGCGGTGATGGCGGCCTTGGCCTCGACCACGCCCAGGCCGTCCAGGGAGATCCCCTCGCCGGTGGAGTTCACCAGCGCCGCGTCGTACGAGACGAAGGCCGCGTCCCAGGTCGAGGGGTCGGTGCCGCGCCCGTCCGAGGGCTGCACGACGCAGCGCATCGGCAGCTCGAAGGCGCGCGCGAACTCGAAGTCGCGGCTGTCGTGCGCCGGGACGGCCATGATGGCGCCGGTGCCGTAGCCCATCAGCACGTAGTCGGCGATGAAGACCGGGACCTTGTCGCCGCTGACGGGGTTGACGGCGTACTCGCCGGTGAAGACGCCGGTCTTCTCCTTGGCGTCGGCCTGCCGCTCGACGTCCGACTTGGCGGCGGAGAAGGCGCGGTACGCCGCGACGGCCGCGGCCGGGGTGGCGTGGCCGCCGGTCCACTTCTCGTGCGTGCCCTGGGGCCAGGCGGCCGGGACGAACCTGTCGACCAGCGGGTGCTCGGGGGCCAGGACCATGTAGGTGGCGCCGAACAGGGTGTCGGGGCGGGTCGTGAAGACCGTCACGGCCTCGTCGCCGAGCGCGAAGTCCACGCGGGCGCCCTCGCTGCGGCCGATCCAGTTGCGCTGCTGGAGCTTGATGGCCTCCGGCCAGTCCAGCTCGTCCAGGTCGTCCAGCAGCCGGTCGGCGTACGCGGTGATGCGCATGTTCCACTGGCTCAGGCGGGCCTTGAAGACGGGGAAGTTGCCGCGCTCGGAGCGGCCGTCGGCGGTGACCTCCTCGTTGGCCAGCACGGTGCCCAGCCCGGGGCACCAGTTGACGGGCGCGTCGGAGGAGTAGGCCAGGCGGTACCCGCCCAGCACCTCGGCGCGCTCGGCGGCGCTCAGCGCGGCCCAGGAGCGGCCGCCGGGGACCTCGCGGGTGCCGGCCTCGAAGGCGGCGACCAGCTCGGCGATCGGGCGGGCCTTCTTCGCCTCGGCGTCGTACCAGGAGTTGTAGATCTGCAGGAAGATCCACTGCGTCCACTTGTAGTAGTCCGCGTCGATCGTGGCGAAGGAGCGGCGCTTGTCGTGGCCCAGGCCCAGCCGGCGCAGCTGCTTCTTCATGTTCTCGATGTTGGCCTCGGTCGACACGCGCGGGTGCGTACCGGTCTGCACGGCGTACTGCTCGGCGGGCAGGCCGAAGGCGTCGAAGCCCAGGGTGTGCAGGACGTTGTGGCCGCTCATCCGCTGGTGGCGGGCGTACACGTCGGTGGCGATGTAGCCCAGCGGGTGGCCCACGTGCAGTCCCGCGCCCGAGGGGTACGGGAACATGTCCATGATGAACTTCTTGGGCCGCGCGAGCACCGCGGGGTCCCCGGCCAGGTCACCGGTGGGGTTGGGCGCCTCGTACGTCCCCTCGGCGTCCCATACGTCCTGCCAGCGTGCCTCGATGTCGGCGGCCATGGCAGCCGTGTAGCGGTGCGCCTCGGCCGCCTCGGTGGCCGGGCTGTTCGTCTCGCTCATGATTCCTGAAGCTCCATCGATCGACTCTGCCGTCTCTGCCTGCCCAAACGAAAAAGCCCCTCGCACAGGAGGGGACGCCGCGCCGATGCCGGCTGCGCTCACCTGGTCGGCGGGCAGCCCGGTACTGATCAGCGCGGCTCGGTAAGCAGAAGGCGTACGGCACGCATGGCGTCAGGGTACCGCAGGGGCTCCGGCGCCCGCTCGGACGACCGCACAACGAGAAGCGGGCCACCCTGTCCGGGTGGCCCGCTTCTCCACTGTGGAGCTAAGGAGAATTGAACTCCTGACCTCCTGCATGCCATGCAGGCGCTCTACCAACTGAGCTATAGCCCCTTGCTGCGGTGTCTCCGGGGGTCTCGGCCGGTTTCCCTGCCGGTTCCCCCTGGCGACATCGAGAACATTACACGGTCCTCGCCGAAGTCCAAAAACGGGTTTCAAGCCCTGTCCGGACCAGCCGTTCGGCCCGGATCGTCCGCTCCGGCCGTCAGGCGGTGGCGAACTGGTAGAAGCGCTTGAGGGTGCAGTGCTCGTCGAGCAGCCGCCCGTAGATCGGTTCGCCCTCGAGCTCGCGGTACGTCTCGATGGGGTCGCCTTTTATGATCAGCGCCCGCGCGCATTCCTCGCACCAGTACTGGTAATCGGGGTTGAGCGGGTCCATGTCCCGCACGATCGGCGTGCCGTTGTTGCACCAGTCGCACCGCCGTCGGTGTGCGCCCATCGGTCAGCGACTCCCTCCCGTTCAGAGCCGTCCGGGCCGTCGTCTCCCCCTCCGGCCGTCCCGATTCTGCCACGTCGGCAGGGGTTCGGGCAGGGGAGACAAAAGCAAGGATCCCGCCCCCTGTTGGGGACGGGATCCTGATTGTGGAGCTAAGGAGAATTGAACTCCTGACCTCCTGCATGCCATGCAGGCGCTCTACCAACTGAGCTATAGCCCCGCTCTCCGGCGCTTCCCCCGCTGTTTCCTGCGGTGTTCGCTCCGAACAAGAAGAACCATAGCCCGTGACCAGCCGAAAAGTGAAATCAGCTCCCCGGCGGCCACGGGGCCACGGCCGCGGCCCCGTCAGTCGTCGTCGCCGAGCACCGGCTCGGGCAGGGTGCCCGCGTTGTGCTCCAGCAGCCGCCAGCCGCGCGCGCCCTCACCGAGCACCGACCAGCAGCAGTTGGACAGGCCGCCCAGGCCCTCCCAGTGGGAGGACTCCAGGCCGAGGAGCCGGCCGATGGTCGTGCGGATCGTGCCGCCGTGGCTGACCACGACGAGCGTGCCGCTCTCGCCCAGGGCCGCGGCATGGCGCAGCACGACGGGCGCGGCCCGGTCCGCGACCTCGGTCTCCAGCTCGCCGCCGCCGCGCCGCACGGGCTCGCCGCGCTTCCACGCCGCGTACTGCTCGCCGTACTTCGCGAGGATCTCCTCGTGCGTGAGGCCCTGCCACTCGCCCGCGTAGGTCTCGCGCAGGGCCTCGTCGTGCTCGACGGCCAGGCCGGTGACGGCGGCCAGCTCGGCGGCCGTCGCGGCCGCCCGGCTGAGGTCGGACGAGACGATCGCGTCGGGCCTCAGGGAGGCCAGCAGGCGCGCCGCGCGGCGGGCCTGGGCGATGCCCGCGTCGGTCAGGCCGATGTCCGTGGAGCCCTGGAAGCGGCGCTCCAGGTTCCACGAGGTCTGGCCGTGGCGCCACAGGACGATCCTGCGGCCGGTCTTCGAGGCGCTCAGAACAGATCACCGTCCAGGTCGTCGTCCCCCTGGGCCTCGCGCAGCTTGGCGTGCTCCTCGGCCTTGCCCTTGGTCAGCTTGGCGTCCTCGGGCAGCTCGATCTCGGGGCAGTCCTTCCACAGGCGCTCCAGCGCGTAGAAGACCCGCTCCTCGCTGTGCTGCACGTGGACGACGATGTCGACGTAGTCGAGCAGGATCCAGCGGGCGTCGCGGTCGCCCTCGCGGCGCACCGGCTTGGCGCCGAGGTCCTTGAGCAGGCGCTCCTCGATCTCGTCGACGATCGACTTGACCTGGCGGTCGTTGGGCGCCGAGGCGAGCAGGAAGGCGTCGGTGATCGACAGCACGTCGCTGACGTCGTACGCGATGATGTCGTGCGCGAGCCGGTCGGCCGCTGCCTGGGCGGCGGCGGTGATGAGCTCGATGGAGCGGTCCGTGGCGGTCACTAGCCATGCTTTCCGGTCGGAGGTCAGATCCCTTCAAGGGTCTCACGTACCGCCGTCGGCGCCCGCGCACGTGGTGCGCGGGCGCCTGCCCACGGCTGCGGGGCCCGTCAGGGCGCCTTGTAGTCGGCCCCGAGGACCACCACCACGTCGGCGTTGACCTTCGAGTCGGCCTTCTTCACCGCCGAGGCGGGCAGGCCCAGGGTCTTGGCGACCTCCGCGGCCTTGGCCTTCTGCGCCTCGTCGGCGTAGGTGACCTGCGAGGTCTGCCGGCTGTCGGCGGCCGTTCCGCCGTCGACGAAGGTGTAGCCGCCGTTCACCAGCGCGATCCTGGCGGCCGTGGCGGACGTGGCGCTGCCGGTGGCGTTCTGCAGGCCCACGCGCGGGATCCCGCCCGGGTCGGCGGCCTTCACGGCGCCGCCGAGCAGCTGCTTGACCTCGGCCGCGGCCTGCGCGGTGAGGGTGCCGTCCGCCCCGACGGGCATGACCTCCGTGCCGTGGTCGCCGATCCTGGCGTGCTCGGCCAGCCGGGCCAGCGAGCCGCCGAGGGACTTCTCGGTGAGCGAGGGGTCGAGGATCTGGCCGAGGGTCTCCACTTCGAGGGTGGCGGCCTGCGGGTCCTCGGGGATCTTGCGCAGGACCCCGTACAGGACGGTGCCGAAGCGCTGGAGCTGCCGGGCCTCGGGCTCGCCGGGGGCGCGGTGGGTGGCGTACGCGACGGCCATCGCCCCGCTGAGGCTCTGCTTCTCGCCCTTGGCCACGGCCGGGGTCTTGGCCTTGGCGTCGGCGGCGATCGCGGTGTCGGTGTCGACCTCGATCCCGCTCAGGTTGTCGACCAGGGTCTCCAGGTAGGGGGTGTCCAGCCGCCAGGTGCCCTCGATACGGGTGCCGAGCATGGCGTCGAGGGACTCGCGCGTGCCGCCGAGGCCGTCCTCCTCCACCGATTTGCCGAGGGTGGTGGTGCCCTCCTCACCGCTGACGGCGAGGGAGTTCGGCAGCAGGACGGTGGCGCCCTTCTTGGTGGTGACGTTGTCGACGAGCAGGGCCGTGGAGGTGCCGCCGCCCTTCAGGTGGTGCAGGTGGACGACGATCATGTCGCGCTTCTGCGGGCCGCCGGCGGCGCCCGCCGAAGCGCCCTTCTCCCCGCCGAGGCCGGGGAGCCTGCCCGCGTACCAGAGGTAGCCGACCCCGCCGACGACGAAGAGGGCGAGGACGACGATCAGGGCGATCACGCGGCTGCGGGCCCGGCGGCGGGCCTCCTCGCGGCGCTCGGTGCGGCTCTCGGTGAACTTGAGCCAGTCGATGACGTCCTCGGCGTCCTCGTCGGACTGGTCGAGGAAGGCGTACGGCTCGCTGCGGTCCCCCTCGCCGCCCCGGCCGCCGCCGTCCGGCCCCGCACCGTCCCCGTCGGCGGCGCCGGGGCGGCGCGGCTCGGGGACCTGGGCGGCGGCCGGCGGCTCGGGGGCGGGGGCCTGCTGGGGGATCCACTGCTGCTGGACCTGCTGCGTCTGCTGGGTCTGCTGCATCTGGTGGAGCTGCTGCGGCTCCTGGGGGTACGCCTGCTGCTGCGCGGGGTCGACCGCGGGGTACTGGCCGGTGGTGCCGGCGTCGTAGCCGTAGGCGCCGGGCGCGTACCGGTCCTGGACCGGCTGGGGGGCGCCGTAGCCGCCGTAGCCGGGGTCGTAGCCCGCCTGGCCCTGGTCGCCGCCCTGGTAGGCCTCCTGGCCCGCGTACCCCTGCTGCGGCTGAGGGGGCTGCTGCTGCCCGCCGTACGGGTCGTAGCCGTAGGAGTACTCCTCGTACGGGCCGTCCGGCGTGCCGGGGCCCGGCGCCGCCCGGCCGTACACCGGCTGCCCGTAGGCGTCGTACCCGAGGAGCTGCTGCTCAGCCGGGTACGGCTCGTACCGGTCGTACGGGTCCTGTCGGTCGTTCACCGGTGCCCCTCTCTTCCGGAACCCTCAGGCGCCCCGGTACAGCTCACGCTTGTCGATGTAGCGCACCACGCCGTCGGGCACCAGGTACCAGACGGGATCGCCCTGGCCCACCCGGTCGCGGCAGTCCGTGGACGAGATCGCGAGCGCGGGCACCTCCACGAGGGAGACCTTGCCCTCGGGCAGCCCGTCGTCGGTCAGTATGTGGCCGGGCCGGGTGACCCCGATGAAATGGGCGAGCGAGAAGAGCTCCTCGGCATCGCGCCAGGTCAGGATCTGGGCGAGGGCGTCCGCACCCGTGATGAAGAACAGGTCGGCGTCGTCGTTGAGGGCGCGCAGGTCCCGCAGGGTGTCGATCGTGTAGGTGGGGCCGCCGCGGTCGATGTCGATGCGGCTGACCGAGAACTGCGGGTTCGAGGCGGTGGCGATGACCGTCATCAGGTAGCGGTCCTCGGGGGGCGACACGGCCCGGTGCGTCTTCTGCCACGGCTCGCCGGTCGGTACGAACACCACCTCGTCGAGGTGGAACAGCGCGGCCACCTCACTGGCGGCCACCAGGTGTCCGTGGTGGATCGGATCGAACGTCCCGCCCATGACTCCGAGGCGGCGCTTGACCGGACCGGTAGGCACTTCCTGCTCTCCCATGCGTGCAGAGCCTACTGGCCCGGTGGAGCGGCCCCGACTCAGCGGTCGCGGTTGAGGCGGGTGGTGATCCACAGCAGGAGCAGGAGCGCGAAGAGCGCGCCGCCGCCGGTGAGGTACGGGTTCAGGCTGTCGTGGTTGCCGCCGCCCTCGCCACCTCCGGAGGCAAGGGAGACCAGGTCGTGGGTGGTGGTGAGGAGGCTCATCAGGCAGGGACCATTTCGTGTCGGCTGTTCGCGGGCAGCTCTGGGCGGAGAGACTTCCGGCACATCGTAAGCGGGAGGGCCGGGCACGCTCACGCCGACTCATGCGTTGAGAGGGCAGTACAGGTCCGGTCGAGGGGGCAGAGCGATGACAGACAGCAGGTTCGAGAAGCTTCCGGAGCGCACGCGCAGGCGCTTCCCGGGGATCTCCTCACGGGCGTACGAGCATCCGGCGGACCGGTCGGCGCTGGTGGCACTGCGCAAGCTCACCGGATTCGACACGGTGCTGAAGGCACTGAGCGGGCTGCTGCCCGAGCGCAGCCTGCGGCTGCTGTTCCTGTCGGACTCGGTGCGGGTGGGCGAGACGCAGTTCCCCCATCTGCACGAGATGCTGCGGGACGCCTGCCACATCCTGGACCTGGAGCGGGTCCCCCAGATGTACGTGCAGCAGGACCCGAAGCCCAACGCCATGTGCATCGGCCTGGACGAGCCGATCATCGTGGTGACCACGGGCCTGGTCGAGCTGCTCGACGAGGAGGAGATGCGGGCCGTCGTGGGCCACGAGGTGGGGCACGCCCTGTCGGGCCACGCGGTGTACCGCACGGTGCTGCTCTTCCTGACGAACCTGGCCGTGAAGATCGCCTGGATCCCGCTGGGGACCGTGGCGCTCACGGCGATCGTGACGGCGCTGCGCGAGTGGTTCCGCAAGTCCGAGCTGTCGGCGGACCGGGCGGGCCTGCTGGTCGGCCAGGACCTCCAGGCCTCGATGCGCGGGCTGATGAAGATCGCCGGCGGCAACCACCTGCACGAGATGAACGTGGACGCCTTCCTCGCCCAGGCGGAGGAGTACGAGGCGGGTGGCGACCTGCGCGACTCGGTCCTCAAGATCCTCAACATGCTGCCGCGGACGCACCCCTTCACGACGGTGCGCGCCGCCGAACTGAACAAGTGGGCGGCGACCCGCGACTACCAGCGGCTGATGGACGGGCACTACCCGCGCCGGGACGAGGACCCGGAGACCTCGGTCACGGACTCCTTCCGCCAGTCGGCCTCGCACTACGCCGAATCGGTGCGCACGAGCAAGGACCCCCTGATGAAGCTGGTCGGGGACCTCGCCGGGGGCGCGGGCGACCTCGGCGGCCGGCTGCGCGACAAGTTCACGGGCGGCGGCTCCGCGGGGGCGCAGGGCGCCTCCGCCGCCCCGGACCCGGATGCCGCGGATGCTGCGGATGCTGCGGATGCTGCGGATGCTGCGGACGGCAAGGGTCCGGGGGCCTCGGGTGCCGGGGCTACGGGTCCGGACGCGGAGCCGGGGACGGCTGGGCGCTGACGGCGAGTACGCCGCACAGGCCCGCCCCCGCGGGCGGGTGGCCGACGCGGTACGGGTCCGTGGCCGCCGGACCCGTACGGCCGGCCCGCTCCCCGGCCAGCAGCGGCCGGAAGGCGGAGGAGGGGTCGGCCGCGCAGTCCAGCGGCCCGGCCCGGACGTGCGCGGAGAGCAGCTCGGCCCGGTGCAGGTCGAGGTCCTCGCGGTCGAAGCGCAGCCGCAGCTCGCGCCGGACCGTGAAGAGCGAGGCCTCGGCGCGGCCCTCCGCAGCCGTGGAGCCGGGTGCGGGGCGCAGCGCGTAGGCGAAGGTGTGGTCGGTGGCGACCTCGAGGCTGTCGGGTCCGGCCTCGGCGACGGTCATGGTCCCCGAGACCCGTACGCGGGAGTCGGCGAGCACGGCGGCGGCCGGGTCGAAGCGCACCAGCCAGCCGGTGGCGGCGTGCCGCCCGTCGGGGGCCGGGCTGTTCAGGCTCTCGTCGAACTGGGCCGTCTGCTCGGCGTCCAGCAGGGAGCGGACGGGGCGGACGGCCTCGCCGGCGAGCACCTCGGGGTCGAGGGAGGACTGCACGAGGTAGTCCTTGGCCGTGGACAGGGCGTTGAGGACCTGGCCGTCGCTGAAGTGCGCCGTGCGGCGGACGGCCGGGAGGGTGATCCCGGCCGCGCCGATGCGGTACTCGGCCGCCGGTCCGGACGCGTAGAGCTCCGCGGGCCGCCCGCCGGGCACGGGGCCCTGCGGGCGCAGGGGCACGACGGTGGCGGTCATCGGCTCGGTGTAGGGGCTCGGCGCGGGCACGTAGGGGTGGCGCAGGCCCATGTAGACGGCCGCGGCGAAGGCGCAGGTGATGAGGAGGACGATCAGGAGCCCGTGCCTGCGGCTGCCGCCGGGGCCGCCCCGGGCCACGGGCCGGCCGGTGCCGGAGGACCAGGCGGAGCGGCTGCGCACGGCCCGGGTGTGCTCCCCGAGGCGCTCCTGTGCGGAGTACTCCTGCAGCCGGGCAGCCCGGACGAAGTCCTCGTCGAACACCAGGGACCGGTACTCGTCATCGGCGCCGCCGGCGCCGTCGGGTGCCCCGTCCGGTGGATCTCCAGGTACAGCCATTGCTTCTCCCCGCATGAGAAGCCCCCGTGTGGAGGCCCCCCGCGCGGAGGGGCCGTACCTTCAGGGTTGGTCGTGGAGGGGAAAGGTAAACGCCGCCGTGCGGGGAACTTACGGGGCGGCGGGCGCCGTCCCGGCAGCGGTGCCCGCGCGGGCTCAGGGTGCGAGGAGCACGGGCGGGGAGCCCGGGCCGCCGGTGAGCGCGCCCTGTCCGGCCGGGCTGCCCGGGGCGGTGCCGATGCCCGTGGTGGCGGGCGGTGGCGCCTGGTCCCGGCGGTCGTCGGAGGCGCCCCGGTAGACGGCCGTGAAGGCGAGGACCACCATGCCGACGCCCAGCACCACGGCCAGCATCCAGGCCACCGGCCGGTGCCAGCGGGCCCGCCCCCGGTAGGGGCGCAGGGCGCCGCCGTAGGCTCCGTAGGGCCCGTACCCGAGGTTGTAGCCGTACGCGAAGTCCGGGCCGAAGCCGTACGGCGTGCCGTCGGGGCCGTAGCCGTACCCGTAGCGGTCGAGGTAGCCGTCGTAGCTCTCGCAGCCGTCGTCGGGGGCGGGTCTGATGCCCGCGATGGCGCGGGCCTCCTCGGCCTCGGCCCGGGCCTGGGCTGCCGCCCGGGTCCGCTCGGCCGCGGTCGGTTCATGGATCCGCGCGCCCCTGACGAAGGCCTCGTCGAGCACCACGGAGGCGAATTCCTCATCCGCTCCACCGCGGTGGCCTTCGGGCTCCCAGTCGTCCGGGGACGGCTTGCCCCCCACGTCGTCCGGCACAGGACCAGCGTAGACCCGGGGGGCCGCTTTGGGCAGGGTCCGCGTGTTTTCCGGCCACGCGGAGCCGGGCATCCGGTTACCGGACGTGACCGTCGCCGGTGACGATGTACTTCGTGGACGTGAGCTCCGGAAGGCCCATGGGGCCCCGGGCGTGGAGCTTCTGGGTGGAGATCCCGATCTCCGCGCCGAAGCCGAACTGGCCACCGTCCGTGAACCGCGTGGAGGCGTTCACGGCGACCGTGGTCGAGTCGACCAGTTGGGTGAAGCGGCGGGCGGCGGACTGCGAGGTGGTGACGATGGCCTCGGTGTGGCCGGAGGTCCAGCGCCGGATGTGGGCCACGGCCGCGTCGAGGGAGTCCACGACGGCGGCGGCGATGTCGTAGGAGAGGTACTCCGCCTCCCAGTCCTCCTCGGTGGCCGCGACGGCGGTGGCCTTGGAGTCCGCTGCGTATCCGAGCACGGCCGCGTCCCCGTGGACGGTGACCCCGGCCTCGGCCAGGGCGTCCAGGGCGCGGGGCAGGAAGGCGGGGGCGATATCGCGGTGGACGAGGAGGGTCTCGGCCGCGTTGCAGACGGAGGGCCGCTGCGCCTTGGAGTTGACCAGGATCTCCACGGCCATGTCGAGGTCGGCCTGCGCGTCCACGTAGACGTGGCAGTTGCCCGTACCGGTCTCGATCACCGGAACGGTCGACTCCTCGACGACGGTGCGGATCAGGGAGGCGCCGCCGCGCGGAATGAGCACGTCGACGAGGCCGCGGGCGCGCATCAGCTCGCGGACGGAGTCGCGGCTCTCGCCCGGTACGAGCTGGATCGCGTCGGCCGGGATGCCCGCGGACTCGACGGCGTCGCGCAGGACGGCGACCAGGGCGGTGTTGGAGGCGTACGCGGAGGAGCTGCCGCGCAGCAGGACGGCGTTGCCGGACTTCAGGCAGAGGGCGGCGGCGTCCACGGTGACGTTGGGGCGGGCCTCGTAGATGATGCCGACCACGCCGAGGGGGACGCGGACCTGCCGCAGGTCGATGCCGTTGGGCAGGGTGGAGCCGCGGACCACCTCGCCGACGGGGTCGGGGAGCGCGGCCACGTCGCGGACGTCCGAGGCGATGGCGCGGACCCGCTCGGGGGTCAGCGTGAGCCGGTCGATGACGGTCTCGCTGGTACCGGCCTCGCGGGCGCGGTCCGTGTCGACGGCGTTGGCCTCCACGATCTCGGCGGTACGGGCCTCCAGCGCGTCGGCGATCGCGAGCAGCGCGGCGTCCTTGGCGGAGCGCGGCAGTGGCGCGAGGTCCGCGGCGGCGGTGCGCGCGCGGTGGGCCGTGGCGATGACGGGGGACGCGGAGGCTTCGTTGAGCGGGGTCGTCATGCATGCAGCGTAGTCCCCCGGACGGAGGCGGCCGCGGGGGTTCCAGCCCCCGAGACGGCCGGGCCGGCCCCTTTCGGAGCCCGGCGGCCGCGCCGGGCCCGCTGGGGTGCCGGGGTGCGGCGCGGCCGGGCCGGGGCCCGGCCGCGGCTGCTCCCGGGGGCTCGGGCCCGGGTCAGTACGGGTGCACCCCGACCGGGGAGGCCGGCGGGGGCCCGTAGCCCTCGGCGACGCGCTGGTGGTAGGTGGCCCGGTCGATGACCTCCAGACCGACGATCTCCCACGGGGGCAGTTTGGCCGAAGAGCGGTGTTCGCCCCAGAGCCGCAGGGCGACGGCGGCCGCGTCGTGGAGGTCGCGGGCCTCCTCCCAGTAGCGGATCTCCGCGTGGTCCTCGGCGTACCGGCTGGTGAGCAGGAAGGGGTGGTCGTGGGCGAGCTGTTCCAGGGCGCGGCGGACCTCCGCGAGCGGGGCCGGGCGGCCCGAGACGCTCAGGGTGACGTGCCACAGCCGGGACGCCACCACGTCGTCGCCCGTTTCGACACTGGTCAGCGCTCGCTCCCCCGGGCGCGTTCGTCTCACCGGCGGCCTCCTGGTTGCGTTCGTCCGTCAATGTCCCGCCCACAAAGTTGACCAGCCCGAGCGCGAGCGCGCTCCGGTTTTGCCGAACCTCGGCCGGGCGGGGGGCCCTCGTCAGCCCTGGAGCAGGACCAGATCGTCGCGGTGGACGACCTCGCGCTCGTATGCGGGGCCCAGTTCGCGGGCGAGTTCGCGGGTGGAGCGGCCGAGCAGCTGCGGGAGCTCGCGGGCGTCGAAGTTGACGAGCCCGCGGGCCACCGCGCGGCCCTGGGCGTCGCGCAGCTCCACCGGGTCGCCGGCCGTGAACTCGCCCTCGACCGCGGCGATCCCGGCGGGCAGCAGGGAGCTGCCGCGCTCGGTGACGGCGCGCACGGCGCCCTCGTCGAGGACCAGGTGGCCCTGCGGGGTGGAGGCGTGCTGGAGCCACAGGAGGCGGTCGGCGGAGCGCCGGCCGGTGGCGTGGAAGAAGGTGCCGGTGGTGCGGGCGGCGAGGGCGTCGGCCGCGTGGCTGGCGGAGGTGAGGACCACGGGGATGCCGGCGGCGGCGGCGATGCGGGCCGCCTCGACCTTGGTGACCATGCCGCCGGTGCCGACCCCGGCCTTGCCGGCGCTGCCGATGGAGACGTGCTCGATGTCCTGCGGGCCGTGCACCTCCTCGATGCGGCTGCTGCCGGGCAGGGAGGGGTCGCCGTCGTAGAGGCCGTCCACGTCGGAGAGGAGGACGAGCAGGTCGGCACGGACCAGGTGGGCGACGAGGGCGGCCAGCCGGTCGTTGTCCCCGAAGCGGATCTCGTCGGTGGCGACGGTGTCGTTCTCGTTGACGACCGGCAGGGCGCCCATGGCGAGGAGCTGGTCGAGGGTCCGGTAGGCGTTGCGGTAGTGGGCGCGGCGGCTGGTGTCGTCGGTGGTCAGCAGGACCTGGCCGACGCGGACGCCGTAGCGGGCGAAGGAGGCGGTGTACCGGGCCACAAGGAGGCCCTGGCCGACACTGGCGGCGGCCTGCTGCCGGGCCAGGTCCCTGGGCCGTCGGCGCAGGCCGAGCGGGGACAGGCCGGCGGCGATGGCGCCGCTGGAGACCAGCACTATCTCCTTCTCGCCGCCGCTGCGCGCCTTGGCGAGCACGTCGACGAGGGCGTCCACGCGGTCGGCGTCGAGACCGCCCTCGGCGGTGGTGAGGGAGGAGGAGCCGACCTTGACCACGATCCTGCGGGCGTCGGTGACTCCCTGCCTAGCCGCTGACACGTCCGTCCCCTTTGCGCATTGCAGCACGTCACAGCACCACGTACCGCTCCCGGTGAGCTGTCACCAATTTACGGGGTGACCGGGGCGGCCCGCCGCCGCATTCCGGTCCGCGGACGGCTCCGGCCCGCGGGCGGGCACCAGGATCCGCTTCGAGAGCAGGTACGTGACGGGCACGGCGGCCGCGGCGGCCAGCAGCGGGGCGGTGCGGGAGTCCATCCCGGCCCAGCCGACCAGGGCGTAGAGGCCGGCGGACTGGACGGCGTAGTTGGTGGCGTTGGTGAGGGGGAAGAGGAGGAACTTCCGCCAGGTGGGGCGGGTGCGGTAGGTGAAGTACGTGTTGAGGAAGAAGGAGCCGACCATGCTGAGCAGGAAGGCGAGGGTGTAGGCCGCGAAGTAGGGCAGCGGGGGGTGGAGCAGCAGGTACAGCGCGAAGAAGGTGCCGGTGTTGACGGCGCCGACGAGCCCGAAGCGGAGTATCTCCGGGAGGCTGCCCCTCACCGGCGGTCGAGCCCGACGGCCGGGTCGCCGAGCCCGGCGCGGGCGGCCTGCACGGCGCGGGCGGCGAGGTCGGCCGGCCCGGTCGTGGGGGCGTGGGACTCCTTGACCAGGAAGTGCGGGCGGCGCTTGGTCTCGTAGTAGATGCGGCCGATGTACTCGCCGATCAGGCCGAGCATGACCAGCTGGACCCCGCCCAGGCCGACGGTGATGGCGACGAGGGTGACGTATCCGGGTGCGCTGACCCCGAAGGCGAGTGCCATTCCGACCACCCAGAGAGCATAGAGGGCGGCCAGGGCGCTCAGGGCGGCGCCGATCCAGATGCCGGCGCGCAGGGGGCGGTTGTTGAAGGAGATCAGGCCGTCCATGCCGTAGTTGAGCAGGGCGCCGAACTTCCACTTGGTCTCGCCGGCCTCCCGGCGGGCGTTGCGGTAGTCGAAGTGGACGGTGTCGAAGCCGATCCAGGAGAAGAGGCCCTTGGAGAAGCGGTTGTACTCGGGCATGGACAGCAGGGCGTCGACGGCGGGGCGCGAGAGCATCCGGAAGTCGCCGACCCCGTCGGCGAGCTCTACGTCGACCCACTTGTTGACGCCCCGGTAGTAGAGGCGGCTGAGGGCGGAACGAATCTTCTCCTCGCCGTCGCGGGAGCGGCGGGCGATGATCTGGTCGTGGCCCTGCCGGTAGAGCTCCAGCATCCGGCCGATGAGCTCCGGGGGGTGCTGGAGGTCGGCGTCCATGATCACGACGGCGTCGCCGGTGGCCTCGCGCAGGCCGGCGAGCATGGCGGCCTCCTTGCCGAAGTTGCGGCTGAAGGAGACGTAGCGGGCGCGCTCGCCGTGGACGGCGGCGATCTTGCGGAGGCGGCCGAGGGTGCCGTCGGCGCTGCCGTCGTCGACGTAGCAGACCTCGTAGTCGGCGGAGAGCGCGTCGAGGACCCTGCGGATCTCCCTGTCGAAGCTGTCGATGACCGCTTCCTCGTTGAAGCACGGGACGACTACGGACAGCTTCGTCATGTCTGGTTCCCCGTCAACATGCGTACCGGCGCGCTCCCGAGCGGGCCTGATCCCCTGGCGTTACGCCACTTTTGCCCAGTATGCACAGTTGATGTATTTATGCGTGCTTCATTCATCCGGGTGAGGTGCGGTTTGTCCCCCGGGCGGCCCTCCGGGCCACCGCTGCCGGGCCCACGGGCGACACGCGGTAGCTTTGACGGGCGGTCGGGGAACACCAGCGCGGTCGGCCACCGGGTCCGGCGGCAGCCGCCGCCTGTCCGGGTTGCACGCAACACACGGTACTTTGGCTCGGGTCCCGCCGGATTGGATCCGCGTGGCCGCAAAGAGAACACAATGTGGATTTGAGGTGCCAGTGCCTGACGTCTCCGTGGTCGTCATCGTCTACAACGACGCAGAGCGTCTGCCGACGGCTGTCCAGTCCGTCCTGGACCAGACCCTGCACGGGGTCGAGGTCGTGATCGTCGACGACTGCAGCAAGGACGGCTCATTCGAGGTCGCCAAGCAGCTGGAGGCAGCGCACCCGGGCCGGGTCCGCGCCTTCCAGCTGGAGCAGAACAGCGGCGGCTGCGGCGCCCCGCGCAACCACGGCATCCAGCAGGCCGAGGGCGCCTACGTGATGTTCCTGGACAGCGACGACGTCCTGGAGCGCAACGCCTGCCGCAACATGCTCGACGCCGCCGAGCGCACCGGCGCCGACCTGGTGTCCGGCATCTGCGTGCGCGTGCACCTCGACAGCCGGCACAAGAAGACCGTCGAGTGGTACCCCTGGATCTACTCGCGCACCCGCACGCTGGAGTCCGTCACCGAGCTGCCGGACCTGCTCGTCTTCGACACCCTGTCGACGAACAAGTGCTACCGGCGCGAGTTCCTGCGCGAGGCCGGCCTGGAGTTCCCGGTCGGCATCCACTACGAGGACCTGCTGTTCTCCGCGCAGGCCTACGTCGCCGCCAAGCGGATCACCCTGATCCCCAACCACGTCTACTACTGGAACGTGGTCGAGAAGGCCGCGTCGAAGTCGATCAGCAACCGGCGCCACGAGATCGCGAACTTCGTGCACCGCATGGAGATCCACCGGCGCGTCGACGAGCTGCTGGAGGCCCACGGCCACGAAGGCCTGAAGTTCGCCAAGGACGTCAAGTTCCTCAAGCACGACCTGGTCCTGCACCTGCGCGACCTGCCCCTGCTGGACGACGCGTACCGGCGCGAGTTCGCGCAGCTGGCCAACGGCTACCTGGCCACGATCGACCCGGGCGCCTACGACCACGTGCAGCGCCTCCAGGCGATCTGCGCGTACCTCCTGAGCAAGGAGGACTGGGACAACCTGCTCCCGACCGCCGAGGCGCTGACCAACACGGGCCGGCTCACGTCCGCGCTTGCCGAGCACGACGGCCGGATCTACTGGTGCGCCGAGCACCTGGACGAGCCCGAGGCCCGCCGCATACTGGACGTCACCGCCGACGGCTTCCACACCCGTCCGCTGACCGGGCTCACGCTCGGCAACCGGCTGAACTCGTACGAGGACGACGGCCGCGGCACGGTCCGGCTGTCGGGCGCCGTGGTCAACCCGCTGGGCCGGATCAAGGCGGACGCCGAGCTGAGCGCGGAGCTGGAGTTCAAGGCCCGCCGCCAGGTCGGCGTGAAGTCCTTCCGCTTCCCCGTGACGAGCGTGCGGCACACCCCGACGGCCATCGAGTGGTCCGCCGAGGCGGACGTGGCCTCCACGGTGCGCCCGCTGGGCATCATCGACGCGGTCTGGGACGTCCGGCTGGTCCTGAAGGCCGACGGCCAGACGCTGGTCACCCGCGTCTCGGTGGGCGGCACGGACCTGGAGGCCGCGCGCTCCCTGAAGGTGCGCCCCCGCCTGACCCGGCTGGTCTCCGACCGCTTCCTGCCGGAGATCACCAAGAAGGGCAACCTGTCGTACGTGCTGACCGCCGAGGGCAGGGCGGCGGTGCGCACCACGGAGCTGCTGGACGACGCGATGCAGTCCAAGGCGGCCGGGGTCGTCAAGGCGCGGCTGCGGTGGGCGCTGAAGGCGAAGCGCAACCTCGGCTCGGGCGAGCAGAAGGTGAAGGTCTACCACGAGGTCTTCTCCAAGCTGCCGCTCAAGAAGGGCCTGGTCGTCTTCGAGAGCCACCTGGGCAAGCAGTACAGCGACAGCCCCCGGGCGATCTACGAGGAGCTGCGCCGGCAGGGCGTGAAGTTCGACGCCGTGTGGTCGTACGCGGGCGCCAAGCCGACCGGCTTCCCGAAGGACGCCACCCTGGTCAAGCGGTGGGGCTGGTCGTACCTGCGGGCGCTGGCGCAGGCCGAGTTCTGGGTCGACAACCAGGGCTTCCCGCTGTCGCTCACCAAGCGCGCGGGCACCACGTACATCCAGACCTGGCACGGCTCCGCCCTCAAGCGCATGGGCTTCGACGAGCCGCGCACCAAGGCGCAGGGCCGGGCGGGGCAGCAGTCCTTCCAGAAGGCGCTGGACCGCTTCGACCACTTCCTGATCCGCTCGGAGCACGACCGGCGCACCCTGGCCAAGGGCTTCCGCCTCAAGGAGTCCGTCCTGCTGGAGTCCGGCTACCCGCGCAACGACGCGCTCGTGGCCGCCCACCGCGCCGAGGCGGCCAGCGGCGAGCGCGTGCGGGGCCCCCTCGCGGCCGAGCTCGGCATCCCCGCGGACAAGAAGGTGCTGCTGTACGCGCCGACGTTCCGGGCGACCGCCGAAGGCGCGGTGAAGGGCTTCTCGCTGCCCTTCGACGTGGAGGAGTTCGCGGAGCGGTTCGGCGACCGGTACGTCCTGCTGATCCGTACGCACTACCTGAACAACGTCACCCTGCCGCCGTCCGTGCGCGGCAAGGTCCTGGACGCGACGAAGCTGCCCGACATCACCCCGGTGCTGGAGCTCACGGACGCGCTGATCACCGACTACTCGTCGGTGATGTTCGACTACGCGCTGCTGGACCGGCCGATGCTGTTCTTCGCGTACGACTACGACGAGTACAAGAACGACATCCGAGGCACCTACTTCGACCTGAAGGAGAAGGCGCCGGGTCCGGTCGTGGCCACCGCCGAAGAGCTCTTCGACGCCGTCGAGGGCCTCGAGGAGGCCGAGGCCAAGTTCTCCGAGTCGCGGCAGCGCTTCGTGGCGGAGTTCGGCGCCTTCGACCGGGGCGACGCCGCCCGCCAGATCGTCGAGAAGTTCTTCACCAGGAGCGGTAAGTGAGCACCGAGCAGGCCGGCACCGCCGGCGGCCGCGACATCTTCCTCGTCAGCAACAGCGTCGACGAGCTCGGCGGCGTGACCACCTGGTCCCACCAGATGGCGCGGCTCTTCGCCGACCGCGGGCACAGCGTCCACGTCATCGGCATCTCCCCGGTCGAGGAGCGCCTGCGCCAGGAGTTCCCGGCCGACCTGCCGTACGCCACCACCACCCTCTACGAGGAGCGGCCGCCGAGCATCCCGCCGATGCGGGGCCTCAAGGGCAAGCTGAACGCCCCCGAGCGGGCCCGCCGCGCGGCCCGCGACGCCCTGATGCGGGAGAAGGCCGACCAGCTCTCCACGCTGTTCCGGGCCGCCCGGCCCGGCGCCGTGGTCATCGTCACGCAGGTGTGGGCGATGGAGTGGGTCGCCCTGGCCGACACCAAGAACGTGACGCTCATCGGCATGAGCCACGAGTCGTACGTGGCCAGCACCAAGTCCTCGCGCGCCGCCCGGGTCCGCCGCTACTACAAGGACGTGGACCGCATGCTGGTCCTCACGCCCGAGGACGCGGACCGCTGGATCCGCAGCGGCCTGGACAACACCGGCTCCATGCCGAACCCGCTGCCCTTCATGCCCGAGGCCCCCGTCGCCCGCAGCGCCAAGGTCGTCGCCAGCATCGGCCGGCTCTCGGACGAGAAGGGCGTGGACCTGCTCCTCGACACCTGGGCCGAGGCCTCCCCGAAGCACCCGGACTGGACGCTGCGGATCTACGGGGCCGGCGACGACGAGCCCATGCTGCGGGCCCGCTGCACGGAGCTCGGCCTCGACGGCACCGTCGAGTGGATGGGCCGTACCTCGGACGTGCTCGGCGCGCTCCGGGAGGCCTCGGTGTTCGCCCAGGCGTCCCGCGCCGAGGGCTTCCCGATCACGCTGCTGGAGGCGATGGCCGCGGGCGTGCCCTGCGCCGCGTTCGACTGCGCGCCGGGCGTCCGCGAGATCATCCGCCACGGGGAGGACGGCCTGCTGGCGCGGGTCGGCAACACCATGGAGCTCGCCGCGCACCTCGACGCCCTGATGGGCGACCGGGAGCTGCGCGACCGGCTGGGCGACGCGGCCTTCGCCGACGTCCGCCGCTACTCCAGCGCCGAGATCACCCGGCGCTGGGAGGAGCTGTTCGCGTTCCTCCAGCGCTGACGCCGGTCCGCGACCGGGGAGCCGCGAAGCGGAATCCCTGATCCGGGCACGGAATCTTTTGGGACACAGCCGACGGGTCACCATTTGAGCAGTGGTGGCCCGTCGTCCGCATCCGTAACCTCGGGAAACAGGAAGCTTCAGGGGCAACCATCCGAGGAAGTGCCTGCATGGGCTCGCGCGTCACCGTGGTCATACCGGTCCACAACACCGCGAAATACCTCCCGCGGTGCTTCGATTCGGTCGCCGCCCAGACCCTGGGTGAGGACCGGATCGAGGTCATAGCCGTCGACGACGGCTCCACCGACGGCTCCGCGGCCTGGCTCGACGCCTGGGCCGCCGGGCACCCCGGCAGGACGGTCGTCCACCAGGAGGCCTCCGGCGGGCCGGGCCGCCCCCGCAACGTCGGCATCGAGCGGGCCGGCGGCACCTACCTCTTCTTCCTCGACTCCGACGACTACCTCGGCCCGGAGGCCCTGGAGCGGCTGGTCGCGATGGCGGACGAGCACGGCTCCGACATCGTCTACGGGCGGATCGTCGGCACCGGCGGCCGCCCCGCCCCGGTGGACCTGCGCACCACCAGCCCCGACGTGGACATCTTCGAGTCCCCCGTCTACTGGACCCTCGCCGCGTACAAGCTGTGGCGCCGCAGCCTCGTGGACGCGTACTCCCTGCGCTTCACCGAGGGCCGCCTCGTCAACGAGGACCTGCCCTTCTCGGTGCACGGGCTGCTGCACGCCGCGAAGGTCTCCGTGGTCGCCGACCACGACTGCTACTACCTGGAGGGCCGCGAGGACGGCTCCAACGCCACCCGCCAGGAGCTGGACTGGCCCGAGCAGCTCGGGTTCGTGGGCGGCATATTCGAGCTGGTCGCCGAGCACGTGCCCGCGGGCCCGAACCGCGACCGGCTCATGCAGCGCCACTTCCACGGCGAGGTGCTGGCGCTCTTCGGGGAGCGCTACCTCGCCCGGGACGCCGCGGGGCGCCGGGACATGGCCGAAGCCGGCGGACTGCTGGCCGACCGCTGGCTCACGGACGGGGTGCTCGCCGCCCTGCCCCCCGGCCTGCGGCTGAAGGCCCACCTGCTGCGGGAGCGGGACGCAGCCGGGCTGGCCGCCGTCGCGGAGGCCGACGCGGCGGCCGAGGCGGCCGGAACGGCGGTGGCGACCCTGGTCGAGGGGGACCGGGCCTTCGTCCGCTACCCCGGCTTCCGCGACCCGGCGGCCGCGCTGCCCGACTCCCTCTTCGAGCTCACCTCGCGCATCGCACTGAGCCAGGAGCTCGGCTCGTACGCCTGGGACGGGCCCGTGCTGCGGCTGGCCGGCCGGGCCCGGCTGACCGGGCTCGACGCGCAGACCCCGCAGCAGACCGGGATCCTGCTGCGCCGCCAGGGCTACACGTACCTGGTGCCCGCCCGCAGCGACGCCGAGGGCCGCTACACCTGCACCGTGGACGTGGGGCGCGCGGCGGACGGCGGGCCGCTGCCGGACGGCATCTGGACCATGCGGGTCGCGGTCACCGCCGGAGCGGGCGGGGAACTGCGCAGGGAGGCCTGGCTGCCGCGGCCCGCGGACGGCGCGTACGACGCCCCGCCCGAGCCCCGGCTCGTGGACCGCGGGGCCGCCGGGACCACGGCGGTGGCGGTCTTCCACTCCGAGGCGCACGCGCACGTCAACCTCGACGTGGGCGCCACCCGCTTCGCCCTGGGCCGCGACGCCCGCGGGCAGGTGCTGCGCGGGCCCTGGGGGCGGGACACCGCCGAGATCGCGGTCACCGTGCCGGGCTGCCCCGCCGACGCGCTCGTACGGCCCCTGCTGACCGCGCCGGGCCGCGCGACCGTCCCGGCGGCCGCGCAGGTCGTCTTCGGCCCCGAGGGCCGCATCACCGTCCGCAGCGGGCTGCGCGGGCTGCCCGCGGGCAGCTGGGCGCTCGGCCTGCGCCTGGAGGCGGGCGGCCTCCGGCGGGACCTGCCGGTCGCGGGCCCGGGCGGGGAGCCGCTGCGGCTGACCGTCCGGCCCACCGTGGGCCGGCGGCTGGTCCGCCGGGCCCGCCGCGCCCTGACGGGGGTCCGGGGCGCGGCGGGCCACCGCCGGGCCGCGCGCTGACAGCAGGCACCGGGCCGTGAACGGCACCGGGCCCCGTGCGGAAGCGTCCGCACGGGGCCCGGCAGCGGGTCCGAGACCTTCGGGTCAGCGCTCCGCGTGGGCCTTGGCCCCGCGGTTGGCGACCCAGCCCTCCCAGGCCGAGTCGATCATCGCGCGGACGTCGTGCCGGGCCTTCCAGCCCAGCTCGGCGGCGATCCGGTCGGCCGAGGCCACGACCTTGGCCGGGTCGCCGGGGCGGCGCGGGGTGACCACCGGGGCGTGGGTGTGCCCGGTGTTCTCGTTGATCAGCTCGACCATCTCGCGGACGGAGACGCCCTCGCCGCGGCCGATGTTCACCGTCAGGTCGCGGTACTCCCCGGCGCCCGCCCACTGGGCGAGCTTGCGGGCGGCGACCAGGTGCGCGTCGGCGAGGTCCTCGACGTGGATGTAGTCGCGGATGCAGGTGCCGTCCGCCGTCGGGTAGTCGTCGCCGAAGATCCGGGCGCCCTCCCCCGCGTCCAGCCGCTCGAAGACCATCGGGACCAGGTTGAAGACACCCGTGTCGGCGAGCTCCGGGGCGGCCGCGCCGGCCACGTTGAAGTACCGCAGGCAGGCCGTGGCGATGCCGTGCGCCTTGCCGGCCGCGCGGACCAGCCACTCGCCCGCGAGCTTGGTCTCGCCGTACGGGCTCATCGGCGCGCACGGGGTCTCCTCCGTCACCGAGTCCACGTCGGGCATCCCGTACACGGAGGCGGAGGAGGAGAACAGGAAGCTGCGCACGCCGCCCGCGGCCACGGCGCCGAGGAGGACCTGCAGGCCCTCCACGTTCTCGTGGTAGTAGTACAGCGGCTTCTCTACGGACTCGCCGACCTGCTTCTTGCCCGCGAGGTGCACCACTCCGGTGATCTTGTGCTCGCGGATGGCCTCGTCGAGGACGAGCCGGTCGAGCACGGATCCGATCACCAGCGGGACGCCCTCCGGCACCCGGTCCGCGCTGCCCGTCGACAGGTCGTCGAGGACGACGACCTTCTCGCCCGCGAGCAGCATCGCCCGGACCACGTGCGAACCGATGTAGCCGGCGCCGCCGGTGATCAGAAACGTCATTCGAATCTCCCGATTGGTGAAGCCTGTTGGCGGTTCTAACGGCTCGCGCGCCGCATCCGTGCCCGGTCCATGCGGTTGCGGACCAGGCTGACCGTCCCGTGCATTCCCGGCGCCAGCCGCAGCGCCAGCGATCCGCTGGCCGTCGCGTACGGCTGCACCAGCAGAACACCGTACCGGCTGCTGAACAGGGCGCTGCGCCCCAGCCGCTCGGAGTGCGGGCGCAGCGAGGCCAGCAGCGAGCCCCCGTCGGCGCAGTGCACGCGCAGCCGCACGTCCCAGACCTGGAGCCCCCGGCGGCCGCGGCGGCGGCCGGCGGCGGCCAGCGCCGTCATGCCGACGGGCAGCTTGGCGCTCCAGGCGCCCTCCCCGTCGGGTTTGAGCTCCACGGGCCGGCTGAGGGCCGGCTCGTCGCCGCGGCGGGTGTCGAACTCCAGGTGGACCGTGCGGGGCCCGGCGGCCGCGAGGCGTCCGTAGAGGTCGTGGACGCGGACCTTCAGCTCGCCGACCAGGCCGGTGACGAGCCGGGCGTCCACGGTCAGCGGCAGCTCGGCCAGCGGCAGGTCCGCCATGCCGTCGAGCTCCGCGGCCGGCAGCTCCGCGCTCCACACGGGCCGGCCGCCGGCCAGCGCGTACGGGGGCAGCAGGCGGGGCGTCTCGGCGGCGAACTCGACCAGGCGGGCCAGGTCGGCGGGCGGGCGCGGCGCGGACAGGACCACGTGCGCGACCCAGCGGGCGCAGGCGCCCGCGGCCGCGATCTCGGCGGGCTCGAAACCGTCCAGGTAGGCGCGGGTCAGCTCCCACCAGGCCGCCTGGTACTCGGCGTTCCCGCCGATCTCGCGCAGGTACATGCGCAGGTCGTACTCGACGAACTTGACCCGGCAGGCGGCGGCGAGGGCCTCCGAGCCGGAGGCGCGCAGGATCTCGACGGCCTTGCGGTGGGCGCTGACGCGGGCCCGCCAGTTGCCGATGTCCGCGCGGTCGAGGGAGATCGACACCTGGGCGGCGCTGCGGCGCACGTGCCAGATGTAGACGAGCTCGGGGATCACCGCGATCCGCGGCGCGGCCGCGAGCACCCGGGCGGTGAAGACGAAGTCCTCGTAGATGAAACGACCATCGGGGAAGCGGATGGAATGTTCGTCCAGGAAGGACCGGGAGTACAGCTTGTTGACGCAGAGGGTGTCGCGGACCAGCTCGGGCATGTCCGCCGGCCGCTCGATCACCGCCGCCGCCTGGTAGAGCCCGGGCACCCACGGCACGTCGTGCTCCTGCGGCAGCTCGCGGCGTACGCACGATCCGACGGTCACCGGGGCCCGGTGCCGCTCCGCGGCCGCCAGGAGGGCCGCGGCGGCGCCGGGGGGCAGCACGTCGTCGCTGTCGAGGAAGAGGACGTACGGGGCCGTGGCGGCCCGTATGCCGTCGTTGCGCGGGGTGCCGCAGCCGCCGCTGTTGTCCGCGCGGTGGATCACCCGGACCCGCGGGTGCACGGCGGCGAGCTCGTCGAGCACGCCGGCGGTGCCGTCCGACGAGGCGTCGTCGACGACGACGACCTCGGAGACGGCATCACCCTGCGCCAAGGCCGACTCCACGGCCTCGCCGACGAGTTCGGCGTCGTTGTAGGCGATCACCACCACGCAAACGGAGCTGCCGGTGCTGCTGTCGCCGCCATCTGCGCGATCGGTGGAGGCTTCCATTCCACCGATCTTCTGGTCGAGCACGTTACTCACCCGGGGATCCTACGGGAGCGGCGTAAAGGCTCCTTCAACACCGTGGTCCCACCACGGTGCCCAAGGAGCCCCCGCCGGCTCAGAAGGGACGGAACTCGTCGTACTCCCGCTGCGCCGAGTCGCCCCGGGCAGCGTCGCGGTCCTTGCGGCGCTGGGCGGCCGGACGCGGGGCCTCCATGCGGTGGTCCTCGCCGCGGCGGCCGAGCATCTCGGCGCCGGCGGTCATCGTCGGCTCCCAGTCGAAGACCACGGCGTTCTCCTCGGAGCCGATGGCCACGCCGTCGCCGGCGCGGGCGCCCGCCTTCATCAGCGCGGTCTCGACACCGAGGCGGTTGAGGCGGTCGGCGAGGTAGCCCACGGCCTCGTCGTTGTTGAAGTCGGTCTGGCGCACCCAGCGCTCCGGCTTCTCGCCGCGTACGCGGTACACCTCCTCGGCCTCGTCGAACTCGACGGTGAAGCCGCTGTCGTCCACGGCCTTCGGCCGGATGACGATGCGGGTCGCCTCCTGCTTGGGCTTGCGGGCGCGGGCCCGGGCGACGATCTCCGCGAGGGCGAAGGACAGCTCCTTCAGGCCGGTACGGGCGACCGCGGAGACCTCGAAGACCTTGTAGCCGCGCGCCTCCAGGTCGGGGCGGATCATGTCGGCCAGGTCCTGCCCGTCCGGGATGTCCACCTTGTTGAGCACGACCAGGCGCGGGCGCTTCTCCAGGCCCCCGCCGTACAGGCGCAGCTCCTCCTCGATCACGTCGAGGTCGCTGACGGGGTCGCGGTCCGACTCCAGGGTGGCCGTGTCGAGCACGTGCACCAGCACCGAGCAGCGCTCGACGTGCCGCAGGAACTCCAGGCCGAGGCCGCGGCCCTGGCTGGCGCCGGGGATCAGGCCGGGGACGTCCGCGATGGTGTAGACGGTGGCGCCGGCGGTGACCACGCCCAGGTTCGGGACCAGCGTGGTGAAGGGGTAGTCCGCGATCTTCGGCTTGGCGGCGGAGAGCACGGAGATCAGGGAGGACTTGCCGGCGCTCGGGAAGCCGACCAGGGCCACGTCCGCGACGGTCTTCAGCTCCAGGACCACGTCGCCGGCGTCGCCGGGCTCGCCGAGCAGGGCGAAGCCGGGGGCCTTGCGGCGGGCGGAGGACAGCGCGGCGTTGCCGAGGCCGCCGCGGCCGCCCTGGGCCGCCACGAACGTGGTGCCCTGGCCGACCAGGTCCGCGAGGACGTTGCCGTCCTTGTCCAGGACCACGGTGCCGTCCGGCACGGGGAGGACCAGGTCCTGGCCGTCCTTGCCGGAGCGGTTGTCGCCCTCGCCGGGCTTGCCGTTGGTGGCCTTGCGGTGCGGGCTGTGGTGGTACTCCAGCAGGGTCGTGACCGCCTGCTCCACCACCAGGATCACGTCTCCGCCGCGGCCGCCGTTGCCCCCGTCCGGGCCGCCGAGCGGCTTGAACTTCTCCCGGTGCACGGAGGCGCAGCCGTGGCCCCCGTTACCCGCGGCGACGTGCAGCTCGACGCGGTCCACGAAGGTGGTCATGGTGTTGCCTCCAGAAAAGAACGGGATGGTTCCGGGCACTACTGCCCATTAAACGTGTGTGAGTGCAAACGCGCCGAGGGCGGACCGGTCTTCCCGGACCAGCCGGGAAGACGGAGATCCGCCCTCGGTAAGTTACGAACGCTTGATCAGCAGGAGCTGGATCAGGCGGCCGGAACGATGTTCACGACCTTGCGGCCACGGTGGGTGCCGAACTGCACCGAACCGGCCTGCAGGGCGAACAGCGTGTCGTCGCCACCACGGCCGACACCGGCGCCCGGGTGGAAGTGGGTGCCGCGCTGGCGGACGAGGATCTCACCAGCGGAAACGACCTGACCGCCGAAGCGCTTCACGCCGAGCCGCTGGGCATTGGAGTCGCGACCGTTCCGGGTGGACGATGCGCCCTTCTTGTGTGCCATTGCTCAGTCCCTCTTTACTTCGCGGCGGTCGGGATGGACGTGACCTTGATCGCCGTGTACTGCTGACGGTGACCCTGGCGACGGCGGTAGCCCGTCTTGTTCTTGTAGCGCAGGATGTCGATCTTGGCGCCCTTGGTGTGGTCCACGACCTCGGCCTGCACCTTGATGCCGGCCAGGACCCACGGGTCCGAGGTCACGGCGTCGCCGTCGACGACGAGCAGGGTCGAGAGCTCGACCGTGTCGCCAGCCTTGGCAGTGGAAATCTTGTCAACCTCAACGATGTCGCCGACAGCAACCTTGTGCTGGCGACCACCGCTGCGCACGATGGCGTACACGCGGATCTCTCTCTCGCTCGAAAATCGGGAACCCCTGAAGCCAGCCGACCCCGCCGAACAGCAGGCGGCCTCCCCCGCGCCGTGAGGCCCGGAGGGTGAGGTGCTCAGGAGCTGGCGCATCCACAGACACGCCGACGGTCCAGGGTACGGGGCCCGGTTTGAGAGGTCAAACCGGGCCCCGGCCCCCTGTTTCTACGGCCCGGTCAGGCGTCGGTCGAAGCCGAGACGGAGGGCAGCGCCTGCTGCTCCGCCGCCGCGGTCTTCTTCGTCGCCTTCTTGGCCGTGGTCTTCTTGGCCACCGTCTTCTTGGCGACGGCCTTGGCGGCTACGGCCTTCTTGGCCGTGGCCGCCGTCTTCTTGGCGGTGGCGGCCTTCTTCGCCGGGGCCTTCTTGGCCGGGGCCTTCTTGACCGCGGCCTTGCGGGCCGTCTTCTTGGCCGGGGCCGCTGCGGCCTCCGCCTCGGCGTCAGCCGCGGCTTCGGTCCCGGCCTCGGCCTCGGGCGCCTCGACGGGGGACGGGGCCTCCGCCGCGGGTGCGTCCACGACCAGGACGGCTGCCTCGGCGCCGGCCGGGGAGCCGGCCGGAGAGGTGGCCTTGCGGGTCGCCCGGCGGCGCGTACGGGCCGGAGCGGCCTCGACCGCGGGCTCGGCCTCGACGGCCGGCTCGGCGACCGGCTCCGCGACGACCTCGGCGACGGGCTCCGCGACGGCCTCGGCCGGGGCCTCGGCGGCCGGCTCGGCGGCCTGGGCGGCTGCCGCCGGAGCGGTGGCCTTCCGGGTGGCCCGGCGGCGCGTACGGGCCGGTGCAGCAGCCGCGGCCTCGTCGGCCGCGGGGGCCGTCTCGGCGGGCGCCACGGCCTCCGGGGCGGTCTCCGCAACGGCCTCGGCGACCACCTCGGCCACGGGCTCCGCGGCCGGCTCCAGGACCGTGTCCGCGGGCTCCGTCACCGGTACGGCGGCCTCGTAGGCCGGTGCCGCGGCGCCGCGCGGGGCCCCCGCCGGAGCGGTGGCCTTGCGGGTGGCGCGGCGGCGCGAGCGGCGGCCGCCGCCCAGGCCCGCCGCGGCCTCGGCCTCGGCGGCGCTGCTGTACAGCTCCTCGTCGGGCGCGAAGCCCGGCTCGGGCAGCGCGACCGGCGCTGCGGCCTCGGCAGCCACCTCGGCCTCGGTCTCGGTGCCGGAGTCGGCCTGCTCGGAACCGGTGCCCGCCACGAGCTCGTGGTCGTGGTCGTGCTCGCCGGCGCCGCCGCGGCCGCGCTTCTTCGAGCGCTTGCCGTTGCCGCCGCCGCCCTGGGCGGTGGCCTGCTCCATGTGCACGATCACGCCGCGGCCGTTGCAGTGGACGCAGGTCTCGGAGAAGGACTCCAGCAGGCCCTGGCCCACCCGCTTGCGGGTCATCTGGACCAGGCCCAGCGAGGTGACCTCGGCGACCTGGTGCTTCGTACGGTCCCGGCCCAGGCACTCCAGCAGGCGCCGCAGCACCAGGTCCCGGTTGGACTCCAGCACCATGTCGATGAAGTCGATGACGACGATGCCGCCCAGGTCGCGCAGCCGCAGCTGGCGCACGATCTCCTCGGCCGCCTCCAGGTTGTTCCTGGTGACGGTCTCCTCGAGGTTGCCGCCCTGGCCGGTGAACTTGCCGGTGTTGACGTCGACGACGATCATCGCCTCGGTCTTGTCGATCACCAGCGAGCCGCCGCTCGGCAGCCAGACCTTGCGGTCCAGGGCCTTGGCGAGCTGCTCGTCGATCCGGTACGTCGCGAAGACGTCGACCTCGGAGGTCCAGCGCGACAGGCGGTCGGCCAGGTCCGGGGCCACGTGGTTGACGTAGCCGTGGATGGTCTCCCAGGCGGTGTCACCGCTGACGATGACCTTCGAGAAGTCCTCGTTGAAGATGTCGCGGACCACGCGGACGGTCATGTCCGGCTCGCCGTAAAGGAGGCTCGGCGAAGAGGTCGTGATCTGCTTCGCCTTCTTCTGGATCTCCTCCCACTGGGCCTGCAGGCGCTCGACGTCGCGGCGCAGCTCGTCCTCGCTCGCGCCCTCGGCCGCGGTGCGCACGATGACGCCGGCGTCCTCGGGGACGATCTTCTTGAGGATGGTCTTCAGGCGGGCGCGCTCGGTGTCGGGCAGCTTGCGGCTGATGCCGGTCATCGAGCCCTCGGGCACGTAGACCAGGTAGCGGCCGGGCAGCGAGACCTGGCTGGTCAGGCGGGCGCCCTTGTGGCCGATCGGGTCCTTGGTGACCTGGACGAGCACGGACTGGCCGGACTTCAGGGCGGACTCGATGCGGCGGGGCCCGTTGGCCATGCCGAGGGCCTCGAAGTTGACCTCGCCGGCGTACAGGACGGCGTTGCGGCCCTTGCCGATGTCGATGAAGGCGGCCTCCATGGACGGCAGCACGTTCTGGACCTTGCCCAGGTAGACGTTGCCGACGTAGGAGGTGGCCTCCTCCTTGTTGACGTAGTGCTCGACGAGCACGTTGTCCTCGAGGACGCCGATCTGGGTGCGGTCGCCGTTCTGGCGAACGACCATCACGCGCTCGACGGCCTCGCGGCGGGCCAGGAACTCGGCCTCGGTGATGATCGGCACGCGGCGGCGGCCCTGCTCGCGGCCCTCGCGGCGGCGCTGCTTCTTCGCCTCCAGGCGCGTGGAGCCCTTGATGGACTGCACCTCGTCGGAGGAGGTCTCCTTCTCGCGGGCCGGGCGGGGCTCGCGGACCTTGACGACCGTGCGGACGCCGTCCTCGTCGGCGGCACCGGACTCGGAGTCGCCGCCGTCCCCGGAGCGGCGACGGCGACGGCGCCGGCGGCGGCTGGAGCTGGAACCCAGCGCGGCGGCCTCGTCGGCGTCCTCCTCGGACTCCTCGTCAGACTCCTCGTCAGACTCGGCCTCCGCCTCGTACTCGGCGGACTCGTCCGCGTCGGCGGACTCGCCCCGGCGGCGGCGACGGCCGCCCCGGCGGCGACGGCGGCCCGGGCGCTCGCCCGACTCGTCGGCGTCGTCGAGCTCGGCGTCGGCCTCCGCGGCCTCGGCCTCGGCGGCCTCGACGACCTCCGCGGCCTCGGCGGGCGCAGCGGCGGCGGGGGCGGGCTCGGCGGCCGGCTCGGGCTCGCTCACCCCGCCGCGACGGCGGCGGCGACGGGCGGCGGGCTGCGGGGCGGACACCTCGACGACGGCCTCGACGGTCTCGTCGGCCTCCAGCAGTGCGGCCTCGTCCTCCTCCTCGACCTCGGCCTCCGGCTCGGCGGCCAGGGCCGCGGCGGCGGTCATCGCGGTCTGGAACATCGGCGCCTGGAAGACCGGGGCCTGGAAGACGGCGACGGCCGGACGGCGGCGGCCGCGGCCCGGGGCCTCGGTCTTCGCGGCCTCGGCCTTGGGCTCGGTCTTCGGGGCCTCGAAGGAGGCGGCCTGCGCGGTACGGGTGGCGCGGCGGCGGCCGCGGCCCTTGGGCGCGTCCACGGCGTCGGCCACGGTGACCGTCACGGTCTCCGGCGCGGCGGCCGGAGCGGCGGCCTCGGCAGTGGGCGCGGTGGTGGCGCGGGTCGCACGGCGGCGGGTACGGGCGGCGGCCGGGGCCTCCTCGGCCACCGGAGCGGGCTCGGCGGGAGCCTCCACGACCGGCTCGGCCACCGGGGCAGCCGCCTCGGCGACCGGAGCGGCAGCGGCGCGGGTGGCGCGGCGGCGCGTACGGGCCGGAGCAGCAGCCGGAGCCTCTTCGGCCACGGGCGCGGCAGGGGCCTCCACGACCGGCTCGGCGGCCGGGGCAGCCGCCTCGGCGGCGGGCGCGGCAGCGGCGCGGGTGGCGCGGCGGCGGGTACGGGCGGGGGCGGCGGCCGGGGCCTCCTCGGCCACGGGCGCGGCAGGGGCCTCCACGACCGGCTCGGCGGCCGGAGCGGCGGTCTCGGCGGCGGCCGCGGTGGTGGCGCGGGTCGCACGGCGGCGGGTACGGGCGGCGGCCGGGGCCTCCTCGGCCACGGGCGCGGCAGGGGCCTCCACGACCGGCTCGGCGGCCGGAGCGGCGGCCTCGGCGGCGGGGGCGCTCGCGGCGCGGGTCGCGCGGCGGCGGGTACGGGCCGGAGCGGCGGCGGCGGGGGCCTCCTCGGCCACCGGAGCGGGCTCGGCGGCGGCCGGAGTCTCGGTCACCGCCTCGGCGGCGCCGCCGGGGGGGCCGGCCGGGCGCGAGGCCGCACGGCGGCGGCGGCGCGGCGGCAGGTTGTCGCTGGGGCTGTTGTCGGCGGAGCCGGACTGTTCGTTGATCGGCATGCGGGCGGTTCTCCCGTCACGCTCCCGGGCGCCGCGGCTGACATCCGGTCCGGCGCGGTCCGCGCGTGAACGGCGCGGACCGGCCTCCGGGGCGCGTGCACCGCACAGGAGCATTGGTCCATGGCCGCCGGTTCCGTACGTCGTTTCGTACGGCCTGGCGGAAGTCTTCAGGTCTGTGCGCGGCCCGACCCAGGTGGCTCCCGAGTTCCAGGGCTGCGCGGCGACGACGGTCCCTGCGCGGGACCGGCCGGCGCCTTCGCGTCGTCCGCTACGGCGCCGTGGGTGGGGCGGCCGTGACGGCCTCGCGGTCGGGCGCGAGCGGGTCGGTCACCGTGCCGGACTCCTCGTCGAAGAGCCCCTGCGCCAGCCTGGTCACCGCTGCGGGGACCGGCGGCGCCAGGTCGGCCACAGCTCGGAGACCGGACAGGACGTCGTCGGGTCGCACGGCAGGTGTCACGTGCCGAACAACCAGCCGCAGTATCGCACAGGCATTGTCCAGCGGCCTATCAGTGCCGGCGGGGCCCGCCTCGAGGCTCACCACAGCGCCGCGGGTGTCGAAGGTCCGCATGCCGTTCTTCGTCCGGCGCTGGACCTCGACGGTCTCGGCCGCGAGGAAGGCGGCCGCGGCGCGCCCGGCCTCGGCGGGCTCGACCCCGTCCAGGCGCAGCTCCCATACGGAGGCGGTCAGCCGGTCGGCGAGGCCGGAGGTGCGGGCCTCGACGGCATCGGTGATGTCGAGCCCGGCGGGCAGCGACTCGTCGAGCAGCTCGCGCAGCTTCTCGGGGTCGCGGGTCTGCGTGAGGGCGATCTCCAGGTACTCGGCCTCGCTGCCGGTCCCCGTGGGGGCGGCGTTCGCGTACGAGACCTTGGGGTGCGGGGTGAAACCCGCCGAGTACGCCATGGGCACCTCGGCGCGGCGCAGGGCCCGCTCGAAGGCGCGCTGGAAGTCACGGTGGCTGGTGAACCGGAGGCGGCCGCGCTTGGTGTAGCGCAGACGGATGCGCTGCACCGCGGGTGCGGGCGGCGGTCCTTCGGGCTGTCGCTTGCCCAGTGGTCCTTCTCCTTGGTGCGGGGCGGGCGCTGGCGCGCGCCGCCCTTGAGGTCTGTGGAGCCGCACGGACGCTCCCCGCCCTCCGGCTCACCCCTGCTTGCGCAGGGAGATCTCGGCGGCGGGCTCCGTACCGACGGCTGTCGTACTACCCAGAGTACGCGCCGGTGACCTCGCCGGTTCCCCGGGAGGACTTCCGAACAGCGCGCGGCGCACCTCGGCCCGCACCTCCCGGACCGTCGTACGGGCGGCCCCCCACACCTCCCGGAGGAGCCTCCCGGCCGGTCGCACCCCCACCCGGTGCACCCACCGCGCGGGCCTCACGACCAGCAGCCCCCAGGCCCGGGCCAGGCCCCGGCCGACAGCCCGCGACACCCGCCCGGCCACCCGCCAGGCCCACCCGAGCGCCCTCCAGACGGGCCGCACCACCCCGCGCCACACCGCCAGCCCAACGGGCCGCACCACCCAGCACCACACCGCCAGCCCCACAGGCCGCACCACCCAGCGCCACGCCCCGCCACCAACGCACCGCAGCCCCCGCCACCCCGCGCGGACCGCCCCGACCGTGCCGCGCCGCAGCCCGCCCGCCGACCACGCGAGCCCGCGCCGGACGACCGCCAGCAGCCGCACGGACCCGCGCCCGACCGGCACGAGCCCGTACGCCCACACCCCCCGGACCGCCCACACCAGCGCCCGCCCCACCGGCGCGACCAGCCGGGCGTACGTCCACCCGGCGGCCCGGGCCGTGCCGCGCCACGCCCACACGGCCAGCCACCCGGCACCCCGGCCCACCGGCACCAGCACGTACCGCACGCACGCCGCCAGCAGCCGGCCCAGCGCTCCCCCGACGGGCCGGAGCACCCACCGGTGCGCACCCCGGCCGACCGGCACCAGCACGTAGCGCCACAGCCCCACCCACGGCCATACGAACACCAGCCGCCACAGGAGCACCGCCCCCGGGGCCAGGACCCGCTTCCCCACCCACACCGCCGGGCGGACCACCGCGCGGTCCGCGAACCGGACGAGGGCCCGCCCCACCGGCGCCAGCACCCGCCCCAGCAGCACCCGCCCGGCCGCGGCCGCCAGATCCCAGGCCATCCGCACGGGCAGCAGCACCACCAGCGCGAACCCCCGCACCACCGCCCGCACCCCGACCACCAGCAGCCCGTCCGCCCCCGGCCCCGCGCCCACTCCGCCCCGCTCCTGCATGTCCATGCCCACCAGGACATGCAACACACCCCGCCCAGTTGCAACGGCGCGGTATGGCAGCCCGCCCGGACCGGCCGGATGTGGATATCCATCTGGAACAGACCCCGACACGTGCACATCCGAGGCCCGCCCCGCTCGTTGCAGGAATCGTGACCACTACGCGAACGACCGGTGCCGGCGCGGGCCGGGCCCCCCGCCCCACCTGGCGCAAGGCCGATCTGGCGCTGCTCGACGAACTCCGGGAAGCCGAGCGCACCCTGCCCCCGAACGCCCCGAGGGCCCTGCTCTCGGTACGCCTGTCCGCCTTGAGTGCCGAGTCCACCTCGCCCGTCCGCCAGGAACTCGACCTGCGGATCCTGGCCGCAGCGCGGGGCTTCCGCGTCGTCGGTGTCGCCAGGGACCTGAACGTGTCCGCCACGAGGGTCCCGCCGTGGAAGCGCAGGGAACTGGGTCACTGGCTGAACGAACGCGTTCCGGACTTCGACGTCCTGCTCTTCTGGAAGATCGACCGCTTCGTCCGGCGGGCCACCGACCTCGGCGCCATGCTCGACTGGTGCTCGGCACACGGGAAGAACCTCGTCTCCCGGCACGACGCCATCGACCTCGCCAGCCCCGCGGGGCGGGCCGTAGCCGAGGTCATCGGTGCTCTCGCCCAGCTCGAGGCGGGCAACACGAGCACCAGGGTGGCGAGCCTGTGGGAGTACGCGCGGGCCCAGACGGACTGGCTCGTGGGAAAGCCTCCCTACGGCTACGCAACCGACGGGAACGGGAGGTTGGTGATCGATCCGCAAGCGCGCCGCGTGCTCCACTGGTGCCGCAGCGCGGCGCTGCGAGGCGTATCTGCACGCCGCATGACCATCGTGCTCACCCGCGCCCGGGTTCCCACGGGTGGCGGCGGACAATGGACGGCGACCACGCTCCTGCGCAGACTCCGCAACCCCGCTCTGATGGGCCTGCGCGTCACGGAGCACAGGGAGGGCGGGGTCCGCCGGTCCAAGCCGGTGCTCGACCGGCACGGCAGAACGGTCCCGATTGCCGATCCGGTCTTCTCCGGGGCCGAGTGGGAGGGCTTGCAGCGCGCCCTCGATCTGCGGACGAAGTCGCAGCCGCGCCGGAACCCGGCGGGTGCGACGGAGTTCCTGGGGGTCCTGGTGTGCGCGGACTGCACGACGAACATGACGGTCCACAGGACCTCCGCCGGCGGCCGCACCTACTCCTACCTGCGGTGCCGGAGCTGCCCGAGCGGCGGTCTGGGCGCGCCCGACCCCGACTCCGTGTACCGCGCGCTCGCCGCCGAGGCCGTTGCCGCACTGGGTGCCCTGCCCGTGTGCGTACGGGAGTACGTACGTCCAGACCCGGAGCGGACCGGCGGCTCCCTATGGGCACAGCGCCCCACGGGGGAGACCTTCGCCGACCGCTGGGCCCGCGGCGGACTGCGGGTCATGGCCGGGGACCTGCTGCGGGCGCAGGTCAGCTGCCGTGTCATCCGGACGAGGGTCCCGCGACGCCGCGCTCCCGGGATCCGGCTGGAGCTGGCCGTGCCACTCGGCGTCGAGGCGGGCCTGGCCCTCAAACCGGACGCGTTCCCGGCTTCTCCCTGACAGCGCTCCGGCCCCGTCCTGGGACAGGGCCGGAGCAAGGGTACGGCTACTTGTTTACCACGGACAGCGGCAGGAGCTTCTTGCCGGTCGGCCCGATCTGGATGTCCAGGCCGAGCTGAGGGCAGACGCCGCAGTCGAAGCACGGGGTCCAGCGGCAGTCCTCGACCTCGGTCTCGTCGAGGGCGTCCTGCCAGTCCTCCCAGAGCCAGTCCTTGTCCAGGCCCGAGTCGAGGTGGTCCCAGGGCAGGACCTCCTCGTACGTGCGCTCGCGGGTCGTGTACCAGGCCACGTCCACGCCGTACGCGGGGAGGGTCTTCTCGGCGGCCTGCATCCAGCGGTCGTACGAGAAGTGCTCGCGCCAGCCGTCGAAGCGGCCGCCGTCCTCGTAGACCGCGCGGATCACGTCGCCGATGCGGCGGTCGCCGCGGGACAGCAGGCCCTCGACGATGCCGGGCTTGCCGTCGTGGTAGCGGAAGCCGATGGAGCGGCCGTACTTCTTGTCCCCGCGGATCTTGTCGCGGAGCTTCTCCAGGCGGGCGTCCGTCTCCTCGGCGGAGAGCTGCGGGGCCCACTGGAAGGGGGTGTGCGGCTTGGGGACGAAACCGCCGATGGAGACCGTGCAGCGGATGTCGTTCTGGCCGGAGACCTCGCGGCCCTTGGCGATCACGTTGACCGCCATGTCGCCGATCTGGAGGACGTCCTCGTCGGTCTCGGTCGGCAGGCCGCACATGAAGTACAGCTTCACCTGGCGCCAGCCGTTGCCGTACGCGGTGGCGACGGTCCGGATCAGGTCCTCTTCGGAGACCATCTTGTTGATGACCTTGCGCATCCGCTCGGAGCCGCCTTCGGGGGCGAAGGTCAGACCGGAGCGGCGGCCGTTGCGGGTCAGCTCGTTGGCGAGGTCGACGTTGAAGGCGTCCACGCGGGTGGAGGGGAGGGACAGGCCCACCTTGTCCTCGGTGTAGCGGTCCGCGAGGCCCTTGGCGATCTCGCCGATCTCCGTGTGGTCGGCGGAGGACAGCGACAGCAGGCCGACCTCCTCGAAGCCGGTGGCCTTCAGACCCTTCTCCACCATCTCGCCGATGCCGGTGATGCTTCGCTCCCGCACGGGGCGCGTGATCATGCCGGCCTGGCAGAAGCGGCAGCCGCGGGTGCAGCCGCGGAAGATCTCTACGGACATCCGCTCGTGGACCGTCTCCGCGAGCGGGACCAGCGGCTGCTTGGGGTAGGGCCACTCGTCGAGGTCCATGACGGTGTGCTTGGACACCCGCCACGGCACGCCCGAGCGGTTCGGGACCACGCGGCCGATGCGGCCGTCCGGCAGGTACTCCACGTCGTAGAAGCGCGGGACGTACACGTTGCCGGTCCTGGCGAGGCGGAAGAGGACCTCCTCGCGGCCGCCCGGGCGCCCCTCGGCCTTCCAGGCGCGGATGATCTCCGTCATGTCGAGCACGGCCTGCTCGCCGTCGCCGATGACGGCGGCGTCGATGAAGTCCGCGATCGGCTCGGGGTTGAAGGCCGCGTGCCCGCCCGCGAGGACGATCGGGTGGTCGACCGTACGGTCCCTGGCCTCCAGCGGGATGCCCGCGAGGTCCAGGGCCGTGAGCATGTTCGTGTAGCCCAGCTCCGTGGAGAAGGACAGGCCGAACACGTCGAAGGACGAGACGGGGCGGTGCGAGTCCACGGTGAACTGGGGCACCCCGTGCTCGCGCATCAGGGCCTCCAGGTCGGGCCACACGCTGTACGTGCGCTCGGCGAGGACGCCCTCGCGCTCGTTCAGTACCTCGTACAGGATCATGACGCCCTGGTTGGGCAGTCCGACCTCGTAGGCGTCCGGGTACATGAGGGCCCAGCGGACGTCGCAGGACTCCCAGGGCTTCACCGTGGAGTTGAGCTCACCACCGACGTACTGGATGGGCTTCTGCACATGCGGGAGCAGAGCTTCGAGCTGTGGGAAGACCGACTCGGACATCACGCGACTTTCGGGAAGCGGGCAGGGGGCGACTCTCAAGCGTACCTTGAGGCGCGGATCCCCCTGCCCGCCATGATCAGTTCAGGGGTTCGGGCGGTCCGGATCCGCTCAGCCGAGGTCCTCGCGCAGGGCCGGGGCGGAGGCCTTGGCCCATGCCCCGGGGAGCTCCGCCTCGCGGCGCGCGGCGAGGGCCTCTTCGCGGGCGTAGAGCAGCCCCCAGGTGAAGGAGGGTTCGCCCGCGGCCTGCGCCTGGAGGGCGATCGCGTGCAGGGCCTCGCGGGCGACCACGCTGTCCTGGTGGTCGCCGAGCAGGGTCTGCACCTTCTTCAGGGCCTTGGCCAGCCTCCTGGCCGGTTTGCCGAGGTCGGGTTCGGCGGCATCGGCGGCGTACCGGGCCCGCTTGGCGGCCTTGCGGGCCTCGTGGAGGGCGAGGTCGCGCTCCGGGCCGGGGTCCATGGCCAGGCAGCTGTCGATCCGGGCGGCGAGGCGGGCGTAGTCGCGCAGGACGGCCCCGGGGAGCACCTTCGCGGCCGGGCGGGCGGCCGCGGGCAGCAGCGGCGGGTCGGCGAGCAGGGCCTCGAGGCGGTCGAGGAGGGCGGTGTAGCGGGGGCTGTCGAGGGCGGCGAGGGCGCGGCGGCGGGAGCCGGTGCGGCGGGCGGAGTTCCAGGTGCGCAGCCGGCCGCGGGCCGGTCCGGCGCGCAGGGTGCGCGGGAGTCCGTCGAGGTGGTCGCGCAGCCGGGCGAGGAGGACCTCGCGGTCGCGGTCGGCGCCCAGTTCGGCGGCGAGCCAGCGCAGTTCCGCGCCGAGGGGGTCGGTGGCGGCTCGGTCGAGGACCTTGCGGTACGTCTTGAAGGCGCTGCGCAGCCGGCGGGTGGCGACGCGCATCTGGTGGACGGCGTCGGGCAGGTCGCGGCGGACGGCGGGGTCCTGGGCGACGAGGGCGTCGGCGTGGGTGCGCAGGTGGGTGAGGATGCGGGCGCCCGCGGTGCCGGCGGGCGGGCCGGGGTCGGGGCGGGGCGGGGGTTCGGTGCCGGTCTCGGCGAGGGCGCGGGCGAGTTTGGAGGGGGCGTCGGAGACGCGGAGTCCGGCTTTGCGGAAGGCCTTCTCGACGGCGTCGAGGAGGGCCGGGTCGGCGCCGTCGGCGAGTTCGACCTCGACCTCGGTCCAGTGGGCGGTGGTGTCGGCGGCCTCGGCGGTGACGGCGTCGGTGCTGAGTTCGGCGAGGAGGGCGCCGCCGGCGTCGAGGAGGTGGGCGGTGCGGCGGTCGGACAGCAGGCGGACCTGCGGTTCGAGGGCGGCTCCGCGGACGCGGGAGTGCACGAGGGCGGCGAGGGCCTGCGGGACGGTGTCGCCGAGGGGGGCGTGCACCTCGTCGCGGATCCCGGGGGCGACGGGGAGCTTGAGGTGCCAGCCGGCGTCCCCGCCGCCGGTGCGGCGGCGCAGGGTGAGCCCGTCGGCGGCGAGCCTGCGGTCGGGGGTGTCGTAGTAGACGGCGTCGAGGGAGGCGGTGCCCCGGTCGAGGACGGCGGCGATGTCCGCCGTCCCCGTCAGGTCGGGTACGCCCCGCTTGCCGGCCTTGGCTGTCGTGAACTCGAATTTCCGCTCGATTTCGCGCTTCGTGTCCGCCATGGACCGAACTTAGACCCGTACGGACCGGTTCGCCGCGGTTACGGGAAAGCAGCGCGCCGGGACCGGCGGGTTCAGGCCGACATCGGCCGTTCCACCTTGATCGACTGGAGCAGCCCCACCGCGACCCAGACCGCGAACATCGACGAGCCCCCGTACGAGACGAACGGCAGCGGCAGGCCCGCCACGGGCATGATCCCGAGGGTCATGCCGATGTTCTCGAAGGACTGGAAGGCGAACCAGGCGATGATGCCGGCCGCGACGACGGTCCCGTACAGCTCGGTGGTCTCGCGGGCGATCACGCAGGCCCGCCACAGGACGACGCCCAGCAGGACCAGGATCCCCCCGGCTCCGACGAAGCCGAGCTCCTCGCCGGCCACCGTGAAGATGAAGTCGGTCTGCTGTTCGGGCACGAACTGCCCGCTGGTCTGGTGGCCGTTGGTCAGCCCCGCGCCGTACAGCCCGCCCGATCCGATGGCGATGCGGGCCTGGTTGGTGTTGTAGCCGACGCCGGAGGGGTCGAGCTCGGGGTTGGCGAAGGCGGCGAACCGGTTGATCTGGTACTCGTCGAGCACCCCGAGGGCGGCGACGAGGACGGCGCCGACGGCCCCGGTGAGGATCAGCCCGAGCACCCAGCGGTTGGAGGCGCCGGAGGCCAGGAGCACGCCGAGCACGATCACCACCATGACCATGACGGAGCCGAGGTCCGGCATCAGCATGACGATGCCCATGGGGAGCGCGGCGAGCAGCAGGGCCTTGGCGACCACCCGGTGGTCCGGGTGGGGCTGGTCCCCGGCGTCGACCCGGGCGGCCAGCAGCATCGCCATCACCAGGATGATCGTGATCTTGACGAACTCGCTGGGCTGGAGGGAGAAGCCGCCGCCGACCACGATCCACGCGTGCGCGCCGTTGATGGTGGCGCCGAGCGGGGTGAGCACGGCGAGGATCAGCACGATCGAGATGCCGTACAGGACCGGCACCGCGCCGCGCAGGGTGCGGTGGCCGAGCCAGACGGTCCCGATCATCAGGGCGAAGCCGATGCCGGTGTTGAGCAGGTGGCGGAAGAGGAAGTAGTACGGGTCGCCGTTGTTGAGCTCCGTACGGCCGCGGGTCGCGGACCAGACCAGGGCCGCGCCGATCAGCGACAGGGCGAGGCAGGACAGCAGGATCGGCCAGTCGAGGCGGCGCAGCAGCGAGTCGCGGGCGGTCAGCCGGGCGAGCGGGCCGCGTTCGGGTGCGTACCGGGAGACGGAGAACCCGTGGGGTGCGGTCATCGGATCAGTCCCTCCAGACCGGCGGCGGGCCCGCGAGCGGGGGGGTGGCGGCGCCCGCGCCCGCCTTGGCGGGATCGACCTGCTGTGCTGCGGGGTCGTAGGGCTCGATGTCGGGGGCCTCGATCGTGCCGTCGGGCTGGATCTTGGGGAGGGCCTTCTGCGGCTTGGGCAGCAGGGCCCGCTTGAGGTCCTGGTTGCCCGCGTCGTCGAGGCCGTAGAGGGCGTCGTAGATGTTGCGCACGGCGGGGCCGGAGGCGCCGGAGCCGGTGCCGCCCTGGGAGATGGTCATGATGATGGTGAAGTCGTCGGTGTAGGTGGCCAGCCAGGAGGTGGTCTGCTTGCCGTAGACCTGGGCGGTGCCGGTCTTGGCGCGCATGGGGATCTTGTCCTGGGGCCAGCCGCCGAAGCGCCAGGCGGCGGTGCCGCCGGGCTCGACCACCGAGCGCAGTCCGCGGTCGAGGTCGCGGACGGTCTGGGCGCCGACGGGCAGCCTGCCGTGCGCCTTCGGCTGGATCATCTCGACCTTCTTGCCGTCGGGGCTGATGACGGCCTTGCCGACGGTGGGGTTGAAGAGGGTGCCGCCGTTGCTGATCGCGGAGTACGCGGTGGCCATCTGGATGGGGGTGACGAGCACGTCGCCCTGGCCGATGGCGAAGTTGATGCTGTCGAAGGCCTTGAGCTGGTTGCCCTCCAGGCAGCTCTCGTACGCGATCTGCTCGACGTACGTGCCGCCCTTCTTGCCCTGCTTGCACCAGGAGTCCTTGTTGGCCTCCCAGAAGCTCTTCTTCCACTGCCGGTCGGGGATCCGGCCGCGGACCTCGTTGGGCAGGTCCACTCCGGTCTCGGAGCCGAGCCCGAACTCGCGGGCGGTCCGGTAGAACCAGTCGTGGGCGTTCTTCTTCGGCTTGAGGCCGCCGTCGCGCTGCCACTCCTTGTGGCCGAGGGCGTAGAAGACGGTGTTGCAGGAGAACTTGAGCGCCTCGCCGAGGTCGATGGGGCCGTGGCCCTTGGACTCGAAGTTGGCGAAGCTGCGGCCGCCCAGGCTGTACGAGCTGCTGCAGTTGTAGCGGTTGTCGAAGGGGTACCCGGCCCGGACGGCGGCGCTGACGGAGACCACCTTGAAGATGGAGCCGGCGGCCGCCTGGCCCTGGATGGCCCGGTTGAGCAGCGGGTAGTTGGAGTCCTTGCTGGTCAGCTTGGCGTAGTCCTTGGCGGAGATGCCGCCGACCCAGACGTTGGGGTCGTAGTCGGGCTGGGAGGCCATGGCGACGATGCGGCCGGTACGGGACTCCATGACGACGACGGCTCCGGCGTCCGCCTCGTACTTGCGGCCGGTGATCTTGTCGGTCTCGTCGCGGACCTTCTTCATCGCGTCGGCGAGCTCGTACTCGGCCACGGCCTGGACCCGGGCGTCGATGCTGGTGACCAGGGTGGAGCCGGCGACCCCGGGGTCGGAGGCGGCCTGGCCCATGACCCGGCCGAGGTTGTCCACCTCGTAGGAGGTCACGCCGGCCCTGCCGCGCAGCTGCTTGTCGTACGTGCGCTCGATGCCGGAGCGGCCGACCTGGTCGGAGCGCAGGTGCGGGGAGTCGGAGTCCTTGGCCTTCTGGATCTCCTCGTCGGTGACCGGGGAGAGGTAGCCGAGCACCTGCGAGGTGCGGGCCCGGCCGAGGGCCGGGTAGCGGCGGACGGCGGTGGGCTCGGCGGTGATGCCGGGGAAGTCCTCGGGGCGCTCGCGGATGGTCAGGGCCTGCTGGGTGGTGGCTTCGAGGGTGACCGGGATCGGCTGGTAGGGGGAGCCGTTCCAGCAGGGCTTGGGGGTTTCGGAGTCGCAGAGCCGGACTTTGTCCATGACCTCCTTGGGGGTCATGTCGAGGACTCCGGCGAGCCGGGTCATCACGGTCTTCCCGCGGTCCTTCATCTTCATCAGCTCGGTGCGACTGGCGGAGACGACGAGGCGGGTCTCGTTGTCGGCGAGGGGGACCCCGCGCGCGTCGAGGATGGAACCGCGGACGGCGGGCTGCACCACGCGCTGGACGTGGTTGCTGCGGGCCTCGTCGGTGTACTCGTCGCCGTTGCGGATCTGGAGGTACCAGAGCCGGCCGCCGAGGGTGAACAGCAGCGAGAAGACGATCACCTGGATGATGACGAGCCGGATCTGCACCCGGGGGGTGCGGCCGGTCTCGGGAATGTTGGTCACGTGCTCCCCCTCAGAGCTTCTTGGCGCTCTTGACGGCCTTCACGCCCTTGAGGCCCTTGGCCCCGCCCAGCGTGGTCACCCCCCTTATGCGGCCGGCCTTCCCGGCCCGGTTGCGGGCGGTGCGCATCCGCAGGCCGCCGCGCTGGCCGCCGATCCGCAGCCCGGTGCCGCCAGAAAGCCAGCCGGAGGAGACGTCGGTGCCCTGCGGCGGGCCGCCGTTGGCCTCGACGGCCATCGGGTCGTTCTCCGCCCGGCGGGCGAGGGCCATGATGAACGGCACGGTGAAGGGGGCGAGGAGCAGGTCGTAGAGGGCCGCGGTGAACAGCAGCCCGGTCAGCCCGACATGGCGGGCGGCGGTGTCGCCGACCAGGGCGCCGACCCCGGCGTAGAGCAGCGTGGAGCCGAGGGCTGCGGCCACGACGGTGAGCATGGGGCCCCAGGCGGAGCGGAAGCGCCCGCCGTCGGGGCGGGCGAGCCCGGCGGCGTACCCGATGACGCACAGCACGAGCGCGTACCGCCCGGCGGCGTGGTCGGCGGGGGGCGCAAGGTCGGTGAGCAGGCCCGCGCCGAAGCCGATGAGGGCCCCGCTGACGTGCCCGTACACCAGGGCGAGGGCGATGACGGTCAGGAGCACCAGGTCGGGTACGGCCCCGGGGAGCTGGAGCCGTCCGAGGATGGTGACCTGCACGACGAGGGCGACCACGACCAGCGAGGACGCGAGCAGGATCCGGTTGATGCGCATGGCGGTCTCCTACTCGTCGGCCGGCAGGGCGGCGGGCGGCTGGGCGGCCCCGTCGGCGAGCGGGCTCGCGGACGGGGTCACCGTGACGGTGACCGTCGGTACGGGCTTGGGGGCGGCGGGCTTCGGCGGCAGCACCGCGTCCCGCGGGTCGGTGCGCGGCGGTACGACGACCACGCCGACGATGTCGAGCCGGGAGAAGCCGACGTACGGGCGGATCCAGATGGTGCGGGTCAGGTCCCCGCGGGAGGGGTCGACGCGGACCACCTCGCCGAGCGGGACCCCGGGCACGAAGGGCTTGCTGCCGCGGGAGCCGAAGGTGACGAGCCGGTCCCCCGGGGCCACCTTGGCGCGGCCGTTGAGCATCTGGACGGACAGCGGGCCGTTGCCCTGGCCGGTGGCGAAGCCCAGTTCGCCGGTCTTCTCCAGGCGGGTGCCGACGGTGAAGTCGGGGTCGCTGGCGAGCAGGACGGTGGCGGTGTCGGGGCCGACGGTGGTGACCCGGCCGACGAGTCCGTCGCCGTTGAGCACGGTCATGTCCCGCTGGATGCCGTCCTTGGTGCCGGCGTCGATGGTGACGGTCCAGGAGAAGCCCTGGGCCGCTCCTATGGCGATGACCTCGGCGCCCTTGATGGCGTACTGGCCGGCGCCCGCCTTCTTCAGCATGTCGTCGAGTTCGCGGCTGCGGCTGCGGTTGCGGTCGTCGCTGCCGAGGCTGGCCTTGAGGGCCGCGTTCTCCCGCTCCAGCAGGGTGATCCGGTTGTGGCGCTCCCCGGAGTCCCGTACGGCTCCTATGGCGTTGGCGACCGGGTCGACCGCGTCGGCGACCCCTTCTTCGACCGGTCCGAAGACCGCGGCGGCGGCCTGCCGGGCACCGTCGACCGGCGACTCCTCGCCTGCCCGGATGTCCACCGTGATCAGTGCGAACGCGATGGCGACCAGCAGTACCAGGAGCAGCCGGCTCTCTCGTGTGTCCCTCACGTGCGGCGGCCGTGCCTTCCTCGTCGGAATTCTCTGCTTGCCTGTATATCAACGATCCGCCGCACGGGTCCGGTAGCACCCGTACGGCGGATCTGTGTGTTCCGCATCGTCCCCTGCGAGGGGGGTGTGTCAGCGCCGGGGCTGGGCGTCCAGGACCTGCTGGAGGGCCTCGAACTCCTCGACGCACTTGCCGGAGCCGAGGGCGACGGAGTCGAGCGGGTCCTCGGCGATGTGGATCGGCATGCCGGTCTCGCGGCGCAGCCGCTCGTCGAGCCCGCGCAGCAGGGCGCCGCCGCCGGTCAGGACGATGCCGCGGTCCATGATGTCGCCGGAGAGCTCGGGCGGGCACTTGTCGAGGGTGGTCTTGACGGCGTCGACGATGGCGTTGACCGGCTCCTCGATGGCCTTGCGGACCTCGGCGGCGGAGATGACCACGGTCTTGGGCAGTCCGGAGACGAGGTCGCGGCCGCGGATCTCGGTGTGCTCGTCCTTGTCGAGGTCGTACGCCGAACCGATGGTGATCTTGATCTGCTCGGCGGTCCGCTCGCCCAGGAGGAGGGAGTACTCCTTCTTGATGTGCTGGATGATCGCGTTGTCGAGCTCGTCGCCGGCCACCCGGATGGACTGCGCCGTGACGATTCCGCCGAGGGAGATGACCGCGACCTCGGTGGTGCCGCCGCCGATGTCCACGACCATGTTCCCGGTGGCCTCGTGGACCGGCAGGCCCGAGCCGATCGCGGCCGCCATCGGCTCCTCGATGATGTGGACCTGCCGCGCACCGGCCTGGGTGGAGGCCTCGATCACGGCGCGGCGCTCGACCCCGGTGATACCCGAGGGCACGCACACCACGACGCGGGGACGGGCCAGGTAGCGGCGCTTGTGGATCTTGAGGATGAAGTACCGGAGCATGCGCTCGGTGATCTCGAAGTCGGCGATCACGCCGTCCTTGAGGGGGCGTACGGCGACGATGTTGCCGGGCGTCCGGCCGATCATCTTCTTCGCCTCGGAGCCCACCGCGAGAATGCCGCCGGTGTTCGTGTTGATGGCGACGACGGAAGGCTCGTTCAGGACGATCCCCCGGCCCCTCACGTACACCAGCGTGTTGGCGGTCCCGAGGTCGACAGCCATGTCACGGCCGATGAACGACATTGAGTTCCCCTTGTTCCCCATGAGGAGCGTCTGGCCTTCCCGGTTGAAAGCTGCTGCTGTCAGGAGTCGGCGAGGTGGGTGTGTGGGTGGAGGCCCCATCGTAGTGCCGCAAGTACGGAGACCGCGCGACGGGACTCCGGCTTTCCCGCCGGATCGGATACCCGCCCCCGCTCTTGGTGACGTCGTGTCCGCGCCATGCGTTCCCTGGTCCGGTGCGGAAATACCGAAGGGCGACCGAAATTACTTCGGTCGCCCCAGGTGGAGAGCGCTATTCGGCTGAGCGGGCGTCAGGCGAGGTTCGGGAAGAACAGCTTGAGCTCGCGCTCGGCGGACTCCTCGGAATCCGACGCGTGGATCAGGTTCTCCCGGGTGATGGTGCCGAAGTCGCCCCGGATGGAGCCGGGCGCGGCGGCGATCGGGTCGGTCGGGCCGGCCAGCGCGCGCACGCCCTCGATGGCCCGCTCGCCCTCGACCACGAGCACGACGACCGGGCCGGAGGCCATGAAGCCCATGAGGGGCTCGTAGAACACCTTGCCCTTGTGCTCGCCGTAGTGCGACTCCAGGGTCTCCTGGTCCAGCGTGCGCAGCTCCATCGCGGGGACGGTCCAGCCGGCCTTGCGCTCGATACGGCCGATGATCTCGCCCACCAGGCCGCGACGGACCGCGTCGGGCTTGAGGATGACGAGCGTGCGCTGGGACATGGTGTGGACTCCTTGCGGCATACGGGTGCGGTGCTACGAGGCTACAGGGCCGGGGCCCGGCACCGTCACGCAGCGTCAGGTGCGGGGGCGGCCTCCGCCTGGGCCGCCCAGCGGGCCTTGGCCTCGTCGACCTTGCGGCCGTAGTGGACCGAGCACCACCACAGTCCGGCGAAGACCGCACCCAGGAAGAACATGGTCGGGACCACGAACCCGCTGGCGATCAGACCGATCTGCAGGGCCCAGCCGATCTGCACCGCGCCGGGCCGCGACAGCATTCCGCACAGCAGTACGGACAGCAGCATCGCGACCCCGCACACGGTCCACACCGTGGCCTGGCCCAGGTCCGGGTCCTTCATGGCGACCAGTCCCGCGAAACCGATCACGAAGAACTCGCCGATCAACGTGCTCGCGCAGAGCGTGCGCATCCGCTCAGCCCCTCTTCAGCAGCAGGCGGGCCTCGCCCACCGTGATCACGGAGCCGGTCACCAGGACGCCGGCCCCTCCGTACTCGGCCTCTTCCTCCGCAAGGGTGATGGCCGCCTCCAGGGCGTCGTCGAGCCGGGGCTCCACGACCACCCGGTCGGGCCCGAACACCTCGACCGCGACGGCCGCCAGCTCGTCCGCGGACTGGGCGCGGTAGGTGGAGTTCTCGGTGATGACGACCTCGGCGAGGATCGGCTCGAAGGCCTCCAGGACCCCGCGGACGTCCTTGCCCTCGCTGGTGCCGACCACGCCGATCAGCCGGCTGAAGCCGAAGGCCTCGGTGATCGCCTCGGCGGTCACGCGGGCGCCGGCCGGGTTGTGCGCGGCGTCCAGCACCACCGTGGGGCTGCGCCGGACCACCTCCATGCGGCCCGGGGAGGTCACCGTGGCGAAGGCCCGGCGGACCGTCGCCTGGTCCAGGAGGCGGGCGTGTTCGGCGCCGATCCCGAAGAAGGCCTCGACGGCCGCGAGGGCCACGGCCGCGTTGTGCGCCATGTGGGCGCCGTACAGCGGCAGGAAGATGTCGTCGTACTCGCCGCCGAGCCCGCGCAGCTTCAGCTGCTGGCCGCCGACCGCGACCTCGCGGGAGACCACGCCGAACTCCATGCCCTCGCGGGCCACGGTCGCGTCGACCCCGACGGCCTTCTTCAGCAGGACCTGCGCGGCGTCCACGGGCTGCTGGGCCATGATGACCGTCGCGCCCTGCTTGATGATCCCGCCCTTCTCCTGGGCGATCTCGCCGGGCGTGGAGCCGAGCCGGTCCGTGTGGTCCAGGCTGATCGGGGTGACCACCGCGACCGAGCCGTCGATGACGTTGGTGGCGTCCCAGGTGCCGCCCATGCCGACCTCGACCACGGCCGCGTCCACGGGGGCGTCCGCGAAGGCCGCGTAGGCCATCCCGGTGAGCACCTCGAAGAAGGAGAGCCGGTACTCCTGCGCCGCGTCGACCATCTCGACGTACGGCTGCACGTCCCGGTACGTCTCGATGAAGCGCTCGGGGTCGATGGGGGCGCCGTCGAGGCTGATGCGCTCGGTGATCGACTGGACGTGCGGGCTGGTGTAGCGGCCGGTGCGCAGTTCGAAGGCGTTGAGCAGGGCCTCGATCATGCGGGCGGTGCTGGTCTTGCCGTTGGTGCCCGTGACGTGGATGGAGGGGTAGGCGCGCTGCGGTTCGCCGAGCACGTCCATGAGGGCGGAGATGCGGGAGACCGAGGGCTCCAGCTTGGTCTCGCCCCAGCGCCCGGCGAGCTCCTGCTCCACCTCGCGCAGCGCCTTGTCCACCTCCGGGTCGGCGGGGCGGGCGGGTACGGCGTCGCCCTGCGGCGGCCCGGTCTGGGCCCGCAGGGTGCGGCTTCCGGCCTCGATCACGGCCAGATCGGGGTCGCGGTCGGTCTCCTCGGCGACGATCTCATCGAATTCGTCGGACCGGTCGGCGCTCTCGGGCTGCTGCTCACTCACAGGGCCAGTCTACGGACGGCGCCTCGGGACTTTCGGCCCGGCTGTTTCGGGACCTTCGGCGGAAAGGGCCGCCTGATCGTTATGCAAGCCTTGCCGCAGGGAGATAGGGGAACAAATGCCGCAGGCCAGCGCCAACAAGACTGCTTCGAGCCGCGATATCGGAATAGACCTGGGGACCGCGAACACCCTCGTCTACGCGCGCGGTCACGGGATCGTCCTCAATGAGCCGTCCGTGGTAGCGGTGAAGGCGGGCACGACCACCGCGCTGGCCGTGGGGGCGGAGGCCAAGGAGACCATCGGCCGCACCCCCGGCTCCATCACCGCGATCCGCCCCCTGAAGGACGGGGTGATCTGCGACTACGAGGCCGCGGAGGAGATGATCCGGCACTTCGTGCGCAAGGCCGTGCCGGGCCGCCGCAGCCGTACCCGCATGGTCGTGTGCGTCCCCTCCGGGGTCACCCCCGTGGAGCGGCGGGCCATCGTGCACGCCTCCACCCGGGCGGGGGCCCGCAGCGTGCACCTGATCGAGGAGCCGATGGCCGCCGCGATCGGGGCCGGGCTGCCGGTGTCCGAGCCGCGGGGCTCGATGGTCGTGGACATCGGCGGCGGCACCACGGAGGTGGCGGTGATCTCCCTCGGCGGGATCGTCACCTCGCAGTCCCTGCGGGTGGGCGGCGACCGCCTCGACACCGCGATCACCGACTGGGTCCGCAAGGAGCACGCGCTCCTGATCGGCGAGCGGACCGCCGAGGACGTGAAGGTGGCCATCGGCTCGGCCTGGCCGGTCCCGGACCGGCCCGAACTGGAGTCCGCGGTGTACACCGTGCGCGGGCGCGAGAAGGTCGGCGGGATGCCCAAGACCCTGGAGCTCGGCGCCCCCGACGTGCGCAGCGCGCTCGACGAGCCGGTGGAGGCGATCATCGCGGCCGTCCGGACCACCCTGGAGGAGTGCCCGCCCGAGCTGTCCGGGGACGTGATGGAGCACGGCATCGTGCTGACGGGCGGCGGGGCGCTGCTGCCCGGGCTGGACCTGCGGATGGCCTCGGCCACCGGCATCCCCGTCTTCGTGGCGGACGATCCGCTGGACTGCGTGGCCCTGGGCTCGGGCCGCTGCGTGGAGGACCTGGACACCCTGAACTCCCTGCTGGCCCCGGCCCGGGCCTGAGCGCGGGAGCCGTCAGCCGCGGGGCAGCAGGGCGACGACCTCGTACGCGCCGCCGCGGCGGCCGGCGGTGAGGGTGCCGCCGAGGCTGCGGACCCGCTCGGACATGCTCGCGGTCCCCGAGCCGGCCGAGACGGGGGCCCGCGCGGGCCCCCGGGCGGGCAGGGCGTTGCTGACGGCGATCCGCAGCTGGGGCCCCTCGGCGGACACCGACACCTCGACGGTCTCGCCGGCCGCGTGCTTGGCCGCGTTGGTCAGGCACTCCTGGACCACCCGGTAGACGGCGGCCTGCCGCAGCGGGGACAGCCCGAAGCTCGCCTCGTCCACGTTCAGCCGTACGGGTGAGCCGGCCCGGCCGCTCTCCTCCGCGAGGCCCGGCAGCCCGTCGACCCCGGGGGTGGAGGCCCGTTCCCCGCGCTGGACGATGATCTCGTTGAGCACGAGGTGGGCCCGGCGGGCGGTCTCGGCGAGCTCGTCGAAGTCCTTCCCGTACGCCTGGCCGCGGGACCGCATCGCGAGCACCTCGGAGCGGACGGTCAGCAGGGTCAGCTCCCGCCCCACGAAATCGTGCACGTCGCGCGCGACGGCGGTGCGCTCCTGCTGGACGGCCTGGAGCACGGCGGACTCGGCGCGCCGGGAGTCCAGCTCCCGGACCAGGTCGTGCCGGTAGGCGGCGACGCCGACGGCCGCGGCGAGCACCCCGATGGGGACGACCACGCTGAGGAGTCCGCTGAGGGTCCCGGCCTGGTGGTAGGGCCAGCCGGGCAGGGTGAAGAGCAGGCAGGCGTACCCGATGTAGGCCGCGGTCGCGAGCACCGCGGCGCGGCGGCCCCGGAAGCGCCCGAGGGAGTACAGGGCGAACTGGATCAGCGTCAGCTCGTGCAGCCAGCCGATGAACACCAGGGCGGTGAGGTACGGGAGCCAGGGCGCGCGGCGGCGCAGCAGCACGGTGGCCGCACCCGCGGCCAGGACCAGGACGGCGGTGGCCCCGTTGAGCGAGTTGTCCGCGGCGGCCAGCCCCGGCACGTCGAGGAGCATCAGGGCGAAGCAGCTCAGCGCGGTCAGCAGGTCCACGGCCCGCGGGGTGTGCGCACGGCTGCGGGTGAGGCGGCGGCCCCGGTCCGCGATCCCCCGGACCACCGGGGCGAGCTGCTGCGTGCGCATGTCCTCCATCATCCAAGGCCGCCCCCGCGGATCCGGCCCGGAAGGCGCCCGCATTGCGTGATTTAGGGCACTTAGGAAGGGTCGTACGGCCCTTCCCGCGGCGGGCCTTCCGCCCTGTCCCCGCCCGGATCCGCTCCGTAGCGCCGGAAGCCGTCCGCACACGGCGGAGGCCCCCCGCACCGGTCCGGTGCGGGGGGCCTCCGCCTTCGTACTGCCGTACGACCGTGCGGCCGTACGCCTGCCGGCTAGGCGGCCGGCAGCGCGGCCAGCTGGGACTCGATCCGGGCGATGTCCGCCTCGGCCTTGGCCAGCCGGCCCTTGATCTTGTCCACGACGTTGTCGGGGGCCTTGGCCAGGAAGGCCTCGTTCCCGAGCTTCGCCTCCGCCTGCTGCTTCTCCTTCTCGGCGGCGGCGAGGTCCTTGGCGAGCCGCTTGCGCTCGGCCGCCACGTCGATGGTGCCGGAGAGGTCGAGGGCCACGGTGGCCCCCGCGACCGGGAGGGTGGCGGTGGCGCTGAAGGCCTCGCCCTCCGGCTGCAGGCGCAGCAGCTGGCGGATGGCGGCCTCGTGGGCGGCCAGCGCGGTGCCGCTCAGGTCCAGACGGGCCGGGACCTTCTGGCCGTCCTGCAGGCCCTGCTCCTTGCGGAACCGGCGGACCTCCGTGACCACGGCCTTGACCTGCTCGATCTCGGCCTCGGCGGCCTCGTCGCGGAAGCCGCTGTCCGCCGGCCACTCGGCGATCACCAGGGACTCGCGCCCGGTCAGCGTGGTCCACAGGGTCTCGGTGACGAAGGGGACCACCGGGTGCAGCAGCCGCAGCATGACGTCGAGGACCTCGCCGAGGACCCGGCCGGAGACCTTCGCCTGCTCGCCGCCCGCGAAGAACGTGGTCTTCGACAACTCGACGTACCAGCTGAAGACCTCGTCCCACGCGAAGTGGTACAGGGTGTCCGACAGCTTCGAGAACTGGTAGTCCTCGTAGAAGGCGTCCACCTCGGCGACGGTCTTGTTGAGGCGCGACAGGATCCACCGGTCGGTGGCCGACATCTGCTCCGCCGGGGGCAGCCCGCCCTCGATGGTGGCGCCGTTCATCAGCGCGAAGCGCGTGGCGTTCCAGATCTTGTTGGCGAAGTTCCGGGAGGCCTGGACCCAGTCCTCGCCGATCGGGACGTCGGTGCCCGGGTTGGCACCCTTGGCCAGGGTGAAGCGGACGGCGTCGGAGCCGTACGCGTCCATCCAGTCCAGCGGGTCGACCACGTTGCCGAAGGACTTCGACATCTTCTTGCCGCGCTCGTCGCGGACCAGGCCGGTCAGCGCGATCGTCTTGAACGGGACCTCGCCGTCCATGGCGTACAGGCCGAACATCATCATCCGGGCGACCCAGAAGAAGATGATGTCGTGGCCCGTGAGCAGCACGTCGGTCGAGTAGAACTTCTCCAGGTCCGGGGTCTTCTCCGGCCAGCCGAGGGTGGAGAAGGGCCACAGGCCCGAGGAGAACCAGGTGTCGAGGACGTCGGTGTCCTGGGTCCAGCCCTCGCCGGAGGGCGGCTGCTCGTCGGGGCCGACGCAGACGATCTCCCCGTCCGGGCCGTACCAGATCGGGATCCGGTGGCCCCACCACAGCTGGCGCGAGATGCACCAGTCGTTCATGTTGTCGACCCAGTCGAAGTAGCGCTTCGACATGTCGGCGGGGTGGATCTCGACCCGGCCGTCGCGGACCGCGTCGCCCGCGGCCTTGGCCAGCGGCTTGACGTTGACCCACCACTGCATCGACAGGCGCGGCTCGACCGTGGTCCGGCAGCGCGAGCAGTGGCCGACCGAGTGCTGGTACGGGCGCTTCTCGGCGACGATCCGGCCCTGCTCGCGCAGGGCGCCGACGACCGCGGAGCGGGCGTCGAACCGGTCCAGGCCCAGGAAGGGGCCGTGGACGGTGATGATGCCGTGCTCGTCCATGATCGTCATGGCGGGCAGGTCGTGGCGCTGGCCGATGGCGAAGTCGTTCGGGTCGTGCGCCGGGGTGACCTTGACGGCACCCGTGCCGAACTCCGGGTCGACGTGCGTGTCCGCGACCACCGGGATGGTGCGGTCCGTCAGGGGCAGCTTGATCTGCCGGCCGACCAGGTGCTTGTAGCGCTCGTCGTCCGGGTGGACGGCGACCGCGGTGTCGCCCAGCATCGTCTCGGCGCGGGTGGTGGCGACGACCAGCGAGTCCTCGCCCTCGCCGTAGCGGATCGAGACCAGCTCGCCGGCGTCGTCCTGGTACTCCACCTCGATGTCGGAGATGGCGGTCAGGCAGCGCGGGCACCAGTTGATGATGCGCTCGGCGCGGTAGATGAGCTCGTCTTCGTACAGCTTCTTGAAGATGGTCTGGACGGCGCGGGACAGGCCCTCGTCCATGGTGAAGCGCTCGCGCGACCAGTCGACCCCGTCGCCGAGGCGGCGCATCTGGCCGAGGATCCTGCCGCCGTACTCCTCCTTCCAGCGCCACACCCGCTCGACGAACTCCTCGCGGCCCAGGTCGTGGCGGGACTTGCCCTCCTCGGCGAGCTGCTGCTCGACCTTGTTCTGGGTGGCGATGCCGGCGTGGTCCATGCCGGGCAGCCACAGGGCCTCGTAGCCCTGCATGCGCTTGCGGCGGGTCAGGGCGTCCATCAGCGTGTGCTGGAAGGCGTGCCCCAGGTGGAGGGAGCCGGTGACGTTCGGCGGCGGGATGACGATGGTGTACGGGGGCTTGTCGCTGGCCGGGTCGGCAGTGAAGTAACCACGCTCTACCCAGCGCTCGTAGAGCTTCCCCTCTACCTCGGCCGGCGCGTAGGTCGTCGGCAGTTCGGAGTCGGGGCTGCTGGGTGTCTGCGTGTTCTCGGTCACGGGGCACAGTTTAGAGGCGTAACGGTCCGGTACTGAAACCGGTAACGGGGGCCCCGGGCCCCCACCGCGGCACGGGCTTCCGCCAGGATGTCGGGGACACACGAGACTCCCCAGGGGGACGCAGCAGATGAGCTACAACCAGCCGGGCCCGTACGGCGGCCCGCCGCAGCAGCCGGGTCCGTACGGCCAGCCCGGCCAGCCCAACCCGTACGGGCAGCCCGGCCAGCCCCAGCCCGGCCCCTACGGCGGCCAGCCGGCCCCGCAGCCGGGCTACGGCTACCCGCAGCAGGCCCCGCAGGGCGTCCCCCCGCAGGGCTACGGCTACCCGCAGCAGCCCGGCCAGCCCCCGCAGCCGAACCCGTACGGCCAGCCCCCCGCGCCCCCGCAGCCCCCGTACGGCGCCCCCGGCCCGCAGCCGGTCCCCCTCTACGGCACCGAGCCCCCGGCCAAGCCGAAGAAGACGGGCCTCATCGTGGCCGCGGCCCTCGCCGGCCTCGCGGTGGTCGGCGTCGGCGCGTACATGATCCTCAGCGGCAACGGCCCCGGCGGCGGCAGCGACATCTCCGAGGCCACGAAGGGCTACAAGCTGGTCCCGCCGGCGGCGGTCGCGGAGTTCAAGAAGGGCAAGGACAAGCCCGACGCGTTCACCGCCAAGGACAAGGCCGAGATCGAGGCCGCCGGGGTGAAGAACCCCGAGAAGGTGAACCAGGACTACGAGGCGGGCGGCGGGGCCTCCAACCCGCTGGCGGGCAAGGGCCTCAGCTTCAACGGCTACTTCGGCGAGGTCTCGGACCCCGAGAAGGCCGTGGACGCGCTCTTCATGATGGCGAAGGCCGATGCGGCCAAGGACCAGAAGAACGGCACCGCGGAATTCGTCGGCTCCCCCAAGAGCATCAAGCCCGCCGGCTTCGACGGCGCCGTGCTGAAGTGCCAGGAGATCAAGTTCACCTCCAAGGAGCAGAGTTCGGAGATCCCCACCCCGAAGACCATGGTCTTCCCGGTGTGCATCTGGGGCGACTACAGCACCGTGGCCATGACCTCGGCCATCGACCTCGGCGCCCTCTTCACCGGCAAGCCGGGCTACACCCTCGACCAGACCGCGGAGTACGCCGCGAAGCTCTACAACACGGCCCGTGTGAAGAAGTAGCCGCACGTGAACGGAAAGGGGCGCCCCGCCTGTTGGCGGGGCGCCCCTTCGTGCTGCTCGGGGTCAGGCCGACTTCTCGTGCGGGCCCTGGTCCTTGGGGACGATGCGGGGGACGAGGGTCGGGTTGACGTTGGAGCGGACCACGTCGGCGGTGATGACCACGCGGGCCACGTCCTTGCGGGACGGGACCTCGTACATCACCGACATCAGGACCTCTTCCATGATGGCGCGCAGGCCGCGCGCGCCGGTCTGGCGGAGGATGGCCTGGTCCGCGATGGCCTCGAGGGCCTCGCGCTCGAAGTCCAGCTCCACGCCGTCGAGTTCGAACAGGCGCTGGTACTGCTTCACCAGCGCGTTGCGCGGCTCGACGAGGATCTGGAGGAGGGCCTCCCGGTCCAGGTTGTGCACCGAGGTGATGACCGGGAGGCGGCCGATGAACTCGGGGATCATCCCGAACTTCACCAGGTCCTCCGGCATGACCTCCTGGAACTGGTCGCTCGCCTCGATCTCCCGCTTGGAGCGGATGGTCGCACCGAAGCCGATGCCCTTGGCGCCCGCGCGCGACTCGATGATCTTCTCCAGGCCGGCGAAGGCGCCGCCCACGATGAAGAGCACGTTCGTCGTGTCGATCTGGATGAACTCCTGGTGCGGGTGCTTGCGTCCGCCCTGCGGCGGCACCGAGGCCGTCGTGCCCTCCAGGATCTTCAGGAGGGCCTGCTGGACGCCCTCGCCGCTCACGTCGCGGGTGATCGACGGGTTCTCGCTCTTGCGGGCGACCTTGTCGATCTCGTCGATGTAGATGATCCCGGTCTCGGCCTTCTTGACGTCGTAGTCGGCCGCCTGGATCAGCTTGAGCAGGATGTTCTCGACGTCCTCGCCGACGTAGCCGGCCTCCGTCAGCGCCGTCGCGTCCGCGATGGCGAAGGGGACGTTGAGCATGCGCGCCAGCGTCTGCGCCAGCAGGGTCTTGCCGGAACCCGTGGGCCCCAGCAGCAGGATGTTGGACTTCGCAAGCTCGATCGCGTCGTCACGGCCCTGCGCCCCGCCGTTCTCGCCGGCCTGGACGCGCTTGTAGTGGTTGTAGACCGCTACGGAGAGCGCCTTCTTCGCCGGCTCCTGGCCGACGACGTAGCTCTCCAGGAACTCGTAGATCTCGCGGGGCTTGGGGAGTTCCTCCCACCGCACCTCGCTGGTCTCCGCGAGCTCCTCTTCGATGATCTCGTTGCAGAGGTCGATGCACTCGTCGCAGATGTACACACCGGGACCTGCGATGAGCTTCTTCACCTGCTTCTGGCTCTTTCCGCAGAACGAGCACTTGAGCAGATCGCCGCCGTCACCGATGCGTGCCACGAGGTGCTTCCCCTTCGCCTGGGAGACGCCTGGTTCAGCGCTCCTGGTGCCTCATATCCGACGGTACCTTGCCGGGACCCCATCACGGGGCCCCCTTGACGTGGTTCACATCGCCGTTCGTGGCGATACGGCCACGCCAAGGGGCCGCAAGGATCAGATGTTGTTCATCTTGCGGGTGGAGATGATCTGGTCGATCAGGCCGTAGGCCAGCGCGTCCTCGGCCGTGAGGATCTTGTCGCGCTCGATGTCCTCGCGGATCTTGTCGATCGGCGTGGACGAGTGCTTGGCCAGCATGGACTCCAGCTGGTCGCGCATGCGCAGGATCTCGTTGGCCGCGATCTCCAGGTCGGAGAGCTGCTCGCGGCCGGTGCCGCCGGACGGCTGGTGGATCAGGACGCGCGCGTTCGGCAGGGCCATGCGCTTGCCCGGGGTGCCGGCCGCCAGCAGGACCGCGGCGGCGGAGGCCGCCTGGCCCATGCAGACCGTCTGGATGTCGGGCTTCACGAACTGCATCGTGTCGTAGATGGCCGTCAGCGCGGTGAAGGAGCCGCCGGGGCTGTTGATGTAGATCGAGATGTCGCGGTCCGGGTCCATCGACTCCAGGCACAGCAGCTGCGCCATGACGTCGTTGGCGGAGGCGTCGTCGATCTGCACGCCGAGGAAGATCACGCGCTCCTCGAAGAGCTTCGCGTACGGGTCGTACTCACGCACGCCCTGCGAGGTGCGCTCGACGAAGCGCGGGACGACGTAGCGGTTGTCCACCTGCGCGCCGGTGTAGAGACCGCTCGCGGAGAGGTTGTTCTGCATCTGGGTGTTCACCATCCTGGTGGCGTTCTGCGGGCTGGGGCTGTCCGTGTACGGGTACCGGGCCGGGGCTCAGGCCCCGGTGCCGCCGCCGCCCGGAACGTTGGACGCGGCCGAGATGATCTCGTCGATGAGGCCGTAGCCCTTGGCCTCCTCGGCGGTGAACCAGCGGTCGCGGTCACCGTCGCGGATGATCGCCTCGACGGTCTGGCCGGAGTGGTGGGCCGTGATCTCGGCCATGCGCTGCTTGGTCCGCAGCAGGTACTGGGCCTGGATCTTGATGTCCGACGCGGTGCCGCCGATGCCGGCGGAGCCCTGGTGCATCAGGATGTCGGTGTTCGGGAGCGCGAAGCGCTTGCCCGGGGTACCGCCGGTGAGCAGGAACTGGCCCATGGAGGCCGCCATTCCCATACCGATGGTGACCACGTCGTTCGGGATGTACTGCATGGTGTCGTAGATCGCCATGCCGGCCGTCACCGAGCCGCCGGGGCTGTTGATGTACAGGAAGATGTCCTTCTCCGGGTCTGCTGCCAGGAGGAGGAGCTGGGCCGTGATCTTGTTGGCGATCTCGTCGTCGACCTGCTGGCCCAGAAAGATGATGCGCTCGTTGAGCAGCCGGTTGTAGACGTGGTCGCCGAGGCCGCCGCCGATGGACGGCTCACCCGCAACGTAAGGCATCAGATTCGTCACGTATCCACCTGCTCGTCTCCGACGGCCAAGTGCCGTCTCAGCGTCTCGTTCGGAGGGCAGTGCCCTCGCTATTCATGGACCCTAACGCGCAGGTCGGACAACGCCATCCCGCTTCCCGAACTGTTCGCTGGGAGCGCAAGGTGGAAGAGCCCCGGCGGAGCCCCGGAATCTGGCCGGAAACCGACTCCCCCGGCGCCCCCCGCAGCCCGCCCGGGGATGCCCGAAGGGCCCGGACGCGCACGTCCGGGCCCTTCGGTGCGGGCCGGCCGCAGCCGGTCCGCGGGGGCTTACTTGGCCTCGGCCTCGGCGTCGGCGTCCACGGCGGCCTCGACGACCGCAGCGGCCTCCTCGACCTCGTCCTCGTCGTCGGAGAGGTCGACGACCTCGCCCTTGGTGTCGACGACCTTGGCGGCCTCGACGACGACCGCGAGGGCCTTGCCGCGGGCGACCTCGCCGACGAGCATCGGCACCTGGCCGCCCTCGACGACGGCCTGGGCGAACTGGTCGGGCGACATGCCGGAGGACTGCGCGCGGCGCAGGAGGTGCTCGGTCAGCTCCTCCTGGTTGACGTTCAGCTTCTCCTTGTTGACGAGCTCGTCGAGGACGAACTGCGTCTTGATGCCCTTGACCGCCTGCTCGCGGGTCTCGGCGTCGAACTCCTCGACGGTCTTGCCCTGGAACTCGAGGTACTTCTCCAGCGTCAGGCCCATCTGGCCGAGCTGGTGGTGCTCCAGGTTGTGCTTGCGGGTGTTGACCTCGTCCTCGAGCAGCTTCTCGGGGATCGGGACCTCGACCAGCTCGAGGAGCTTCTCCAGGACGCGCTCCTGCGCCTGGGTGGCCTGGTCGAACTGCTTCATGTTCTCGAGGCGCTTGCGGCTGTCGGCCTTCAGCTCGTCGAGGGTGTCGAACTCGCTCGCCATCTGCGCGAACTCGTCGTCGAGCTCCGGCAGCTCCTTGGCCGCGACGGCGGTCACCTTGACGGTGATCTCGGCGTCCTTGCCCTCGGCGGAGCCGCCCTTGAGCTGCGAGGCGAAGGTGGCCTCGCCACCGGCCTCCAGGCCCTTCACGGCCTCGTCGATGCCGTCGAGCAGCTCGCCGGAACCGATGGTGTAGGAGACGCCGGACGCGACGCCGTCCTCCAGGACCTCGCCGTCGACCTTGGCCTCGAGGTCGATCGTCACGACGTCGCCGTCCTCGGCAGCGCGCTCGACCGGGTTGGTGGAGGCGAAGCGGCCGCGCAGCTGCTCGACGGACTTCTCGACGTCCTCGTCGGTGACCTCGATGGCGTCGACCTCGACCTCGATGCCGGAGTAGTCCGGGATCTCGATGGTCGGGCGGATGTCGACCTCGGCGGTGAAGGCCAGCAGCTCGCCGTCCTTCAGCTCCGTGATGTCGACCTCGGGCTGGCCCAGCGGGTTGACCTCGGCCTCGTTGACGGCCTCGGTGTAGAACTTCGGGAGGGCGTCGTTGACGGCCTCCTCCAGCACCGCACCGCGGCCGAAGCGCTGGTCGATGACCCGGTTCGGGATCTTGCCCTTGCGGAAGCCCTTGACCGTGACCTGCTGGTTGATCTTCTTGTACGCCGCGTCGAGGCTGTCCTTGAGCTCCTCGAAGGGCACCTCGACAGTGAGCCGAACCCGAGTCGGGTTCAGGGTCTCCACGGCGCTCTTCACGGTTCGGTCTCCTTGTGGCTGACTTCTGGGGTTCTGCCGATGCTGCGTATTCAGCGGTCCGGCGGATCGGGCCCGGTACATCAGACACACGGGCACGCAGCTTGCATAGTAGCCGCAAGCGGTCGGCCGCCCACAATGCGATCAAGAGGTGGCCTTGATCGCGAAACGCCTGGCCGGAGCCGGGCGGGCGGAGGGGACGGGCGTGCGCTGGTCGGGGTGGCCGGATTCGAACCGACGACCTTCCGCTCCCAAAGCGGACGCGCTACCAAGCTGCGCCACACCCCGTCGGTGCGACACGTAGGGTACATGCCCGCGGGGTGTGGGATACGCGTGTTTCGCCGCCTGGAACGCCGCCCGCGGCACTGCCCGGAATGTGGTGTGCGCTCCGACGCGGGGACCCGCTAGGATGCTGTCCGTACCGCGGTCTCCTGACCTGCGGTGCGCTGTATGCGGGCGTAGCTCAATGGTAGAGCCCTAGTCTTCCAAACTAGCTACGCGGGTTCGATTCCCGTCGCCCGCTCCACGGTGGAGAGCCGGTCCCGCAGTGCGGGGCCGGCTCTTCGCGTGTCGGCGGCGCTGCGGCGCGCGCCGCCTCAGAGGTCGATGTTGGAGATCGTCGTGCTGAGCGACTCCAGGAACTTTTCGACGTCCGGCGCTATCGAGCTGGAGGCCAGGAAGAAGCCGAAGAGCACGGCGACGATCGCCGGTCCGGTCTTGATGTGGTTGCCGCGGATCAGAATCACCATGATCACGGCCAACAGAACCACCACTGACAGCGAAATGGCCACTACGGATCACACCCTCGGTCGTCCCCTGATCGGCCTTCGTAGGCCCGGGGCGCGCGGCCGCGCACACCCCCACATGGACCATCGTGCCACCAACGGGCCCCGGCTATCCGCCCGGTGGCGAATCGGTGCCGATTCCGGGACGTCCGGATCCCGCCAACGGGCTTCTCCGGCAGCGTGCTTCGGGGCCCGTCCGGCCGTCAGCCGGCCACGAGGCCGAGCAACTCCCTTACGCGGGCGTACTTCAGGGCCAGGCGGTCCCTGGTCGGGGCGTCGAGGACCGCGAGCCGGGCCGGATCGGCGTTGTGCGCGAGGTCGGCCTCTTTGACGAGGAGGGCGCCCGGTGTGGCGAGGATCCGGGCCGTGTACTCCTCGACCGGTTCTCCGGCGCGCTTCGTGACGGCGAGGACCATGTCCTTGACGGACTGCGGCAGTGCGGCCGCGTCCAGTTCGGCCCGGCCGAGGGCCGCGTCCTCCACGGAGTCGTGCAGCCAGGCGGCGGCGATCTGCTGCTCGCTGCCGCCGCGGGCGCGCACGCCCTCGGCCACCGCGCGCAGGTGCTCGGCGTAGGGCCGGCCGGCCTTGTCGGTCTGCCCCTCGTGCGCCGCGCGGGCGAGGGCCTCGACCTCGGCCAGGGTCAGCATCCGGTGCTCCCGGGTCACGGGGCCTCCTTCCTGAGGGCCTCGGCGATGCGCTCCGCATCGGCCCGTGTGGTCCGCCAGTTGGAGAACGCCGCGCGCAGGGCGGGGGTTCCCCCGTAGACGGTCGGGGTCAGGAAGACCTCCGGGGAGACGGCCGCGCGGAGGGCTTCGAGGCGGGCCGGGTCCGGGTCGCCCGCGAGGGTGAAGCAGACGACGTTGAGCCGGACGGGTGCCAGGAGCCGGTAGGCGGGGTCCCGGTCGAGGAGGGCGCCGAGGGCGGCGGCGCAGTCGGCGGTGCGCTCGACGATCTCGCGGTGGCCGCTGCGGCCGTACGCGGCGAGGGTGAACCAGGCGGCGAGGGCGCGCAGCCTGCGGGAGTTCTCCGGGGTGAGGTGGACGAGGTCGGGGTCCTCGCCGAGGGGGCCCAGGTAGGCCGCGGAGTTGCGGAAGACCCGGGCCTGGAGGTCGCGGCGGCGGGTGAACTGCACGGCGCTGTCGTAGGGGACGTTCAGCCACTTGTGGAGGTCGATGCAGACGGAGTCCGCCTCGCCGAGCCCCTCCGTGAGGTGGGCGTGCGCGGGCGAGAGGGCCGCGAAGGCGCCGAAGGCGGCGTCGGTGTGGAGCCAGAACTCGTGGCGGGACTTGAGCGCGGCGACCGCGGCGAGGTCGTCGAAGTCGACGGTGTTCACGGTGCCGGCGTTGGCGACGACGATGCAGGGGCCGGGGGCTTCGGCGAGGGCCCGGTCGAGGGCGGCGGGGTCGACGGCCTCGCGGCCGGGCAGCGTGGGCACCTGCACCAGGGAGCTGCGGCCGAGGCCGAGGACGGACAGGGCCTTGCCGATGGAGGAGTGCGGGGCTCCGGAGAGCACCCGGACCGGGCCGAGGGCGGCGGCGCCGTCCTCGGCGGGCGAGACCCCGAGCCGCTCCCCCAGCCATTCGCGGGCGATGGCGAGCCCGGTGGTGTTGGACATGGTCGCGCCGCTGACGAGGGTGCCGGTGTGGGCGGCGGGGAGGCCGAAGAGCTCGCGCAGCCAGCCGGCGGTCTCGCGCTCCAGGTCCTGGCCGCCGCCGTCGAGGGCGGAGTTGGAGTTCTGGTCGTGGACGGCGGTGAGCCAGTCCCCGGCGAGGGCGGCGGGGGTGGCGCCCCCGGTGACGAAGCCGAGGTAGCGGGGGCCCGCGGAGGCGGAGAAGCGGGGCTCCCAGCGCTCCGCGAAGGCCGCGAGGGCGGCCGCGGTCCCGGCGCCGGACCCGGGCAGCGGGAGCGGCGGGGGCGGGGGCGCCCCGGGGCCCCCGTCGGCCGCGGGGCGTACGACGGGCCGGTCGGAGAGGCCGGCGAGCACGTCGGCGGCGTGGCGGCGGGTGGCGTCGAGGAGGTCGGGGAGGCGGGCCAGGTCGGCGGCGAGCTGCGGGTCCATGGCCGCACGCTAGCCCGCCGCGGGGGCCCGTACCCGGGCCAATCCGCACAGGGTGGCCGGGCGGGCGGCGGGGCGGGCGGGGGTGGCGACCAGGCGGGCCGGTCGGGCGGCGGCGAGTCGGCCGGGCGGCGGCGGGTCAGGACGAGCGGCGGATCAGGAGGAGGGCGCGGTCGTCGTTGACGTCCTTGGCGACCTTCTCGATGAGGTGCCAGGTGGCGCCCTCGAAGCCGGAGGACACGTACCGGTCGGCCTCGCCGGTGAGCCGGTCGATGCCCTCGCTGATATCGCGGTCGGCGGTCTCGACGAGCCCGTCGGTGAAGAGCATCAGGACGTCGCCGGGGCGCAGGTTGCCGCGGGCTGGGGTGAACTCGGCCCCGTCGTAGACGCCGAGCAGCGGCCCCTCGCCGGACTTCTCCTGCCAGCGGCCGGTGCCCGCGGTCAGCTGTACGGCGGGAAGGTGGCCGGCGGAGAAGAGCTCGTAGTCGCCGGTGGCCAGGTCGAGGACCAGGTGGATGGAGGTGGCGAAGCCCTCGTCCCAGTCCTGGCGCAGCAGGTAGCCGTTGGCCGCGGGGAGGAAGGCGGGGGGCGGCAGGGAGCCGAGGAGCCCGCCGAAGGCCCCGGAGAGCAGCAGGGCGCGGGAGCCGGCGTCCATGCCCTTGCCGGAGACGTCGGTGAGGACGGCTTCGAGGGTGCGGCCGCCGTTGGTGCGGGCGGCGACGACGAAGTCGCCGGAGAAGGACTGGCCGCCCGCGGGGCGCAGGGCCATCTCGCGGTGCCAGCCGCGCGGCAGGGCGGGCAGCTTGCTCTGGACGCGGATGCGTTCGCGCAGGTCGAAGAGCATGGTGCCGCCGCGTCGCCAGGGGACGCCGACGCGGCTGCGGAACTGGGCGATGACGAGTCCGAAGAACCCGCAGGCGGCGACCACGAGCACGGTTCCGGGGGTGACCCGGCCGGGCCCCTGGGTGTACGGGCCGAGGACGACGGATTCGACGATCAGGGCGGCGGCGGAGGCGGCGTAGAGCCCGAGGAGGCTGGCGGGGCGCAGCAGCAGGCCGCCCGCGACGATGGGCAGGACGAGGGCGGAGGGGGCGAACCAGACGGGCATGGTGATCGTCCCGAGCGCGATGGCGGGGACGGTCAGCAGCAGTCCGGACAGGGCCAGCCAGTCGGAGGCGTCGCCGCGGAAGTAGTCCACGGCGGATTTCCGCAAGGCTGTGCGGACCCGGTGCGCCGCCTTGCGCATCCGGGCCGAGAACGATTCCACGCGAGCTCCGGCCATTGCTTCGGGACCCTATCCATCCTCGCTGTGGGCGCGCACGCGTACCCCCGGGAAGGGGCCCGGGCGCGGGGGCCGGAGTGCGCGCCGGGGGGCGCTCCGGCGGCTGCGCGCGCCTGCCCGAAATCCGGTCGACCGGGGCGTATTGCCCTGGTAGGCATGGGACATGACGATCGAAATGCGTGTGTTGCGCCCCGAAGAGTGGGATGCCTGGTGGGAGGGGCTGGAGCTGGCTTTCGGCGGGGTGGCGGAGGCCCCGGAGGAGCGGGAGCTGTACCGCGGCCTGACCGAGTGCGAGCGCTCGCTGGGGGTCTGGGAGGACGGGGACACCTGGGTCGGGTCGGCGGGGGCGTTCAGCTTCCGGCTCTCGGTGCCGGGCGGGGCCCTGGTGCCGACGGCGGGCGTGACGATGGTCGGGGTGTCGCCCGTGCACCGGCGCCGCGGGGTGCTGAGCTCGATGATGCGCCGGCTGCTGGACGACGTACGGGCGGCCGGGGAGCCGCTGGCGGTGCTGACGGCCTCGGAGCCGGCGATCTACGGCCGCTTCGGGTACGGCGTCGGGACCTACCAGCTCACGGCGGAGATCGACACGGACCGGGTGCGGCTGTCGGTGCCGGAGGGCACGGACGCGGTGCGGCTGCGGCTGGTGAAGCCGGCGGACGCGCTGGCGCAGTGCGAGGCGGTGTACGCGGCGCTGGTGCCGGGGCGGCCCGGGATGCCGGCCCGGCAGCCGGGCTGGGAGCGGCAGGGGATCACGGACCCGGTGTCCCTGCGCGAGGGGGGCTCGCCGCTCCAGTGCGTCCTGGCGGAGCGCGGGGGGCGGGTGGTGGGCTACGCGCGCTTCCACAACCGGCCGCGGTGGTCGGCTCAGGGCGCGGACGGCGTGGTGGCCGTGCGCGACCTGGAGGCGCTCGATCCGGCGGCGTACGCGGCGCTGCTGCGCTTCCTGTGGGGCATCGACCTGACGGGCACGGTGGAGCTCCGGCGGCGGCCCGTGGACGACGCCTGGCAGTACCTCGTCGACGACGTGCGGCGCTGCAGGGTGGGGCTGCGGGACTCGCTGTTCGTCCGGCTGGTGGAGGTGGGCGGGGCGCTGGAGGCGCGGACGTACGGCTCGCCGGTGGACGTGGTCCTCGGGGTGCAGGACGCGTTCTGTCCGTGGAACGAGGGCCGCTGGCGGCTCACGGGTGACGGCAAGGGCGCGTCTTGTACCCGTACGGACGACCCGGCGGACCTGGAGTTGACGGTGCGCGAGCTGGGTTCGGCGTACCTGGGCGGCGTGCCGCTGACCGCGCTGGCGGCCGCGGGCCGCGTGCGGGAACTGCGGCCGGGGGCGCTGGCGGAGGCCTCGCGGGCCTTCGCGGGCGATGTGGCGCCCTGGCTGCCGCACGGGTTCTAGCTGGGACGGCCCCGAGGGAGCGGCCCGGCCGGTTCAGCGCTGTTGGCAGGCCGGGCACCAGAAGAGGTTGCGGGCGGCGAGACCGGCGGTGCGGATCTCGCCCCCGCAGATGTGGCAGGGCAGCTGCGCCCTGCGGTAGACGTACACCTCGCCGCCGTGGTCGTCCACCCTCGGCGGGCGGCCCATGGCCTCGGGCAGGTGCTCGGGGCGGACCGTGTCGATGCGGTTGTTGCGCACGCCCTCGCGCATGAGGAGGACGAGGTCGGCCCAGACGGCGTCCCATTCGGCGCGGGTGAGGTCGCGGCCGGTGCGGTACGGGTCGATGCCGTGCCGGAAGAGCACCTCGGCGCGGTAGACGTTGCCGACTCCGGCGACGACCTTCTGGTCCATGAGGAGGGCGGCGACGGTGGTGCGGGAGCGGGAGATCCGGTCCCAGGCCCGGTCCGGGTCGTCGTCGGGGCGCAGCGGGTCGGGGCCGAGGCGGTCGTGCACGGCCTTCTTCTCCGGGCCGGTGATCAGGGCGCAGGCGGTGGGGCCGCGCAGATCGGCGTAGTGCTGCTCGTTGCGCAGCCGCAGGCGGACGGTGTCCGTGGCGGGCGGGGCGGGGGCGGGCCCGAAGCCGTACTTGCCGAAGAGGCCGAGGTGGATGTGGATCCAGTCCTCGCCGAAGCCGAGGAAGAGGTGCTTGCCGTGGGCCTCGGCGGTGTCGAGTTCCCTGCCGTCGAGGAGGGCGGCGCCCTCGGCGAAGCGGCCCTGGGGGCTGCCGACCCGGACCGGGCGGCCGCAGAAGCGCTCGGTGTGGTCCTGGGCGAGGCGGTGGATCGTATGCCCCTCGGGCACGGCTGACTCTCCTCGGTCGGTCGGCGCCCGGGGCGGGCGCCGTGCCGGGCCGTCCCCCGCGGGGGACGGCCGCTGGTCCTGCTGGTCCTGCCTAGCGGTCCTGGGGGTGGTGGGCCGGGATCGGGGGCAGTTCGCCGGTGAGCTCGTAGGCGGAGAGCATGTCGATGCGGCGGGTGTGCCGCTCCTCGCCGGAGTACGGGGTGGCGAGGAAGGCCTCGATGAAGGAGACGGCCTCGTCCTGGGTGTGCATCCGGCCGCCGACGGAGATGACGTTGGCGTTGTTGTGCTCGCGGCCGAGCTTGGCGGTCTCGACGCTCCAGGCCAGTACGGCGCGGACGCCCTTGACCTTGTTGGCGGCGATCTGCTCGCCGTTGCCGGAGCCGCCGATCACGATGCCGAGGCTGTCCTTGTCCGCGGCGGTCTTCTCCGCGGCGCGGAGGCAGAACGGCGGGTAGTCGTCGACGGCGTCGTAGATGTGGGGGCCGCAGTCCACGGGCTCGTGGCCGTTGGCCTCGAGCCACTCCACGAGGTGGTTCTTGAGTTCGTAGCCGGCATGGTCGGATCCGAGGTACACGCGCATGGTCCCGAGTGTGGCACGAGCCCCCCTCGGGGGTCGCACGGGGTGGGGGTGCGGTGTCGCCCACGTCACACCGGAAGCTCAAGTTATCCCAAAGTTCCCAGTTGAGGGGGGTCGGGACGATTGGCCCGGACCTTTGCCCTACGGCAACGATCCGGATTCGGGCCTTCCGTCCCGTGTTCATCCCGGGTTTGAATGCCCGGGCTCGTAACCCGAGAACCTAAGGATTCGTCCATGAGCTCCACGACGACCCTTCAGAAGGCAGGCGACTCCTCCGGCAACCCCGGCGCCCCGCAGCCTTCCGACGGTCTGAAGGCCGGTCTCAAGAACCGCCACCTGTCCATGATCGCCATCGGTGGTGTCATCGGCGCCGGCCTGTTCGTCGGCTCCGGCGGCGGTATCGCCAAGGCCGGCCCCGCCATCCTGATCTCGTACGCCCTCGTCGGCACGATGGTCGTCTTCGTGATGCGGATGCTCGGCGAGATGGCCGCCGCGAGCCCGAACTCCGGCTCCTTCTCGGCCTACGCCGACCGCGCCCTCGGCCGCTGGGCGGGCTTCTCCATCGGCTGGCTGTACTGGTTCTTCTGGGTGGTCGTGCTGGCCGTCGAGGCGACCGCGGGCGCGGTCATCCTCGAGGGCTGGATCCCGTCCGTCCCGCAGTGGGCCTGGGCCCTGATCGTGATGGCCGTGCTGACCCTGACGAACCTGGGCTCGGTCGCCTCGTACGGCGAGTTCGAGTTCTGGTTCGCGGGCATCAAGGTCGTCGCCATCGGCGCCTTCGTCGTGATCGGCATGCTCGCCGTCTTCGGCGTGCTGCCGGGCTCGGACAACCCCGGCGCGGGCTTCGCGCACCTGACCGACACCGGCGGGTTCTTCCCGAACGGCTACGGCGCGGTCCTCACCGGCGTCCTGATGGTCGTCTTCTCCTTCATGGGCAGCGAGATCGTCACCCTCGCGGCCGGCGAGTCGGAGAACCCCCGCAAGGCGGTCACCCGGGCCACCAACTCCGTCATCTGGCGGATCGGCGTCTTCTACCTCGGCTCGATCTTCGTGGTGCTGACCCTGCTGCCGTGGAACGACAAGTCGATCACCGAGAAGGGCTCGTACGTCGCCGCCCTGGACTCGATCGGCATCGCCCACTCCGGCACGATCATGGAGGTCATCGTCCTGACCGCCGTGCTCTCCTGCCTGAACTCCGGCCTCTACACCGCTTCCCGCATGGCCTTCTCGCTCGGCGAGCGCGGCGACGCCCCCAAGGCCTTCGCCAAGGTCAACGCCAAGGGCGTGCCGGTCGCGGCCATCCTGGGCTCCACCGTCTTCGGCTTCGTCGCGGTGGTCTTCAATTACACCAACCCCGACACGGTCTTCACCTTCCTCCTGAACTCCTCCGGCGCGATCGCCCTGTTCGTCTGGCTGGTGATCTGCTTCACCCAGCTGAAGATGCGCGGGATCCTGCTCGCCGAGGACCCGGAGAAGCTCACCGTCAAGATGTGGCTCTTCCCGTGGCTGACCTGGGCCACCGCCGGCCTGATCATGTTCGTGATCGGCTACATGTTCTTCGACGACGCGAACCGCGAGGTCGTGACCCTCTCCACCCTGGTCGCGGGCGTGGTCGTGGCCATCGGCGTGGTGCTCGACCGCCGGCGCAGGACCTCGCTGACCCCCTGAGCGGACGGCGGGCACACAGCACGTGCACGTACCAAGGGGAGAACCCCCGGACAACGGCGTCCGGGGGTTCTCCCCTTTTCCTGTGCCCTTCTGCACCGGGGCAGGAAGGGACCGGCTCAGCCGCGGCGGCCCAGGAGCTTCCACACGGTCGGCAGCAGGCCCATGGCCAGCGCGGCCTTGAGGGCGTCGCCGATCAGGAAGGGCACCATGCCCGCCGCGACGGCCGCGGACAGGGACATCCCGGTGGCCAGTGCGAGGTACGGGACCCCGACGGCGTAGACGACCAGCGAGCCGACGGCCATCGCGGCCGCGGTGCGCAGCGCCGAGCGGTCCGCGCCGCGCCGGGCGAGGGCGCCGACCACGGTGGCGGCCAGCAGCATCCCGAGCACGTACCCGAAGGTCGCCCCGCCCGCGCCGGAGGTGCCGCCCGCGAACCACGGCACGCCCGCCATGCCGACCAGGGCGTAGAGGGCGAGGGACAGGAAGCCGCGGCGGGCGCCGAGGGAGGTGCCGACGAGCAGGGCGGCGAAGGTCTGGCCGGTGACGGGGACGACCAGTCCGGGGACCGGTACGGAGACCTGCGCGGCCAGGCCCATCAGGGCCGCCCCGCCGAGGACCAGCGCGGCGTCGCGGGTGCGGCTGGCCGGGATCAGGTCGGCGAGGACGGCGCCGGGGCGGAAGGGGACGGAAGCGGTGCTCATGGGGGCTCCGTGGAACTCGGGGGGAGTGGACCGTGAGGGGACGCGGGGCGGGAGGGCGGCCCCCTCGGGGAGGGACACCGCGACGCTAGCCGCGGCCGGGGGCCCGGCCCCACGTCGCGCGGTCACAAAGCGTGGCCGCCCCGTTTCGTGGGAAGTGCACAAAGCGCGGGCCGGGCGGGCCCGTACGGAAGGTCCGAAGTGACACGGATCACGCGCTCTTTAGTTGTCCCCCGTCCGTTTTGCGCGGCCGCTCCCCGCTCGGGGACACTGTGCGGATGTCACAAGCACCTCTGCCGGATCTCGCCGAGGAACCCCTCGGCCACGGTCTCAAGCAGCGCCACCTGACCATGCTGGGACTCGGCGGGGTCATCGGCGCGGGCCTCTTCGTCGGTTCGGGCGCCGGCATCACCCTGGCGGGCCCCGGCATCGTCGTCTCCTATCTGCTCGCGGGCGCGCTCGCGATGCTGGTGATGCGGATGCTGGGCGAGATGTCGGCCGCGATGCCCGCCTCCGGGTCCTTCTCCGTGCACGCGGAGAAGGCACTGGGCCGCTGGGCCGGGTTCTCGGTGGGGTGGCTGTACTGGTTCCTGCTGGTCGTGGTGCTGGCCGTGGAGGCCACCGGGGCGGCGAAGATCGCGAACGGCTGGCTGCCGGGGGTCCCGCAGTGGGCCTGGGTGCTGGTGTTCATGGTGGTCTTCACGCTGAGCAACCTGGCCGCCGTGCGGAACTTCGGCGAGTTCGAGTTCTGGTTCGCGGCCCTGAAGGTCGCCGCGATCGTGCTCTTCCTGGTCCTGTGCACCCTGGCGGTCTTCGGGCTGCTGCCCGACACCGACCCGGTGGGGCTGTCCCACCTGACGGGGGACGGGGGCTTCCTGCCCCACGGCTGGGCCGGGGTGGTCTCCGGAGTGCTCGCGGTGGTCTTCGCCTTCGGCGGCCTGGAGGTGGTCACCATCGCGGCGGCCGAGTCCGAGGACCCGGCGCGCTCGGTGGCGCGGGCGGTGCGCAGCGCGGTGTGGCGGATCCTCTTCTTCTACATCGGCTCGATGCTGGTGATCGTGACCCTGCTGCCGTGGGACTCGCTGCAGCCGGGCGAGAGCCCGTACGTGGCGGCCCTGGACTCGATCGGGATCCCCTCGGCCGCGCAGATCATGAACATCGTGGTCTTCGTGGCGCTGCTGTCGGCGCTCAACGCCAACCTGTACGGGTCCTCCCGGATGGTGTTCTCGCTGGCCGAGCGGGGCGAGGCGCCGCGGTCGCTGCTGAAGGTGTCCCCGGGCGGGGTGCCGCGGCGCGCGGTGGTGGCCTCGGTGGCCTTCGGCTTCTTCTCCGTGGTGCTGAACCTGCTGTGGCCGGACACGGTGTTCCTCTACATGCTCAACGCCGTCGGTGCGGTGCTGCTGTTCGTGTGGGCGCTGATCGCGGTCTCGCAGCTGCGGCTGCGGCGCCGGATCGAGCGGGAGGCCCCGGAGCGGCTGACCCTGCGGATGTGGGCGTTCCCGTACCTGACCTGGGCGGCGCTGGCAGGGATGGCGGCGGTGTTCGTGCTGATGCTGTTCGACGATGCGGCGCGGCCGCAGCTGCTGTGGTCGGCGGGTGCGGCGGCCGCGGTGCTGGCGGTGGCCGGGCTGCGCGAGCTGCGCGGCCGGCGGGCCGCGGCGGGCTGACGGCCCGCCGGCCGGATACGCGGAGGCCCCCGGTGCGCAGTGGCGCGCCGGGGGCCTCCGCGTATCCGGGGGCGGGTCCGGGCCGGGGCGGGGGGCTCCCGCGTGCCGGAACGATCACTTCCCGTGAAACGGATGTCCGGATAGCGGACACCAAACGTCCGCTGAGCGGACAGGGGTCAGACTGGGGCACCTCCTCCCGTCCCTCCGTACAACCGGACAGGCCAGACCCATGCCCCAGAGCAGCACCCTCACGCCGCCGCAGGCGGACCCGGCAGCGCCGGCCGGCCCCACGGGCCCCGGCGGATCCCCCCTGGCAGGCGGCCTCAAGCAGCGCCACCTCTCGATGATCGCCCTCGGCGGGGTCATCGGCGCGGGCCTCTTCGTCGGCTCGGGCGCGGGCATCGCGGCCGCGGGCCCGTCGATCGTGCTCGCGTACGCGGCCTCCGGCGTGCTGGTGATGTTCGTGATGCGGATGCTCGGCGAGATGTCGGCGGCGAACCCGGCCTCGGGCTCGTTCTCCGTCCACGCCGAGCGGGCCATCGGCCCCTGGGCCGGGTTCACCGCGGGCTGGATGTTCTGGACCCTGCTGTGCGTGGGCGTGGCCATCGAGGCCATCGGCGCGGCGCAGATCATGGTCGGCTGGTTCCCGGGCACCCCGTCCTGGCTGTGGGTGCTGGTCTTCATGGCGGTCTTCTGCGGCAGCAACCTGGCCGCCGTCTCCCGCTTCGGCGAGTTCGAGTTCTGGTTCGCCGCGCTGAAGATCGGCGCGATCGGGCTCTTCCTGACCCTGGGCACCCTGGCGGTCCTGGGGGTGCTGCCCGGCACCGACTCCCCCGGCGCGGCGAACCTGCTGCACGACGGCGGCTTCCTGCCCAACGGGGTCGAGGGCCTGCTCGTCGGCCTGCTCGCCTCGGTGGTCGCGTACGGCGGGCTGGAGACCGTGACCATCGCGGCGGCCGAGTCGGACGACCCGGTCCGCGGCGTGGCGAAGGCCGTGCGCACCACCATGTGGCGGATCGCGATCGTCTACGTCGGCTCGATGCTGGTCATCGTCACCCTGATCCCGTGGAACTCCGAGGGCGCCGCCAAGGGCCCGTACGCCGCCGCGCTGGACCACCTCGGCATCCCGGGCGCCGGGCAGGTCATGAACGTGGTCATCCTGATCGCCCTGCTGTCGGCGATGAACGCCAACATCTACGGCTCCTCGCGGATGGCGTACTCGCTGGTGGCCCGCGGCCAGGGCCCGCGGGCCCTGGGCAGGGCCGGCGGCGGGGTGCCGCGCCGGGCGGTGCTGGCCTCCTCCGGCTTCGGCTTCGTGACCGTCCTGCTGTCCTACTGGTACCCGGACACCCTCTTCGCCTGGCTGCTGAACATGGTCGGCGGGGTCATCCTCGTGGTCTGGGGCTTCATCGCGGTCTCGCAGTTCGTGCTGCGCCGTCGGATGGAGCGCGAGGCGCCGGGGAGGCTGGTCGTGAAGATGTGGGGCTTCCCGTACCTGACCTGGGTGGCCCTGGCGGGGGTGGCCGGGGTGCTCGGCCTGATGGCCTGGGACCCGGACACCCGCGTGCAGGTGGTCTTCACCGGCGGCCTGACGGCCGCGCTGGCCCTGACCGGGTACGCGCTGCAGCGGTCGGCGGCCGCCCGGAGCCGGGACGGCCGCGTCCGGAACTGACCGCCGGGGGCCTTGAACCGCCCTCCCCCTCCCCCGACAGTCCAGGTGGGCCCGTGCGATGGCACGGGCCCACCTGGGCTTTTACAGAGGTAAGCCTTACATGTGCCGAGGAATAGATACTGCTAGCGTGCAGTTGCGCATTGATTGCAATAGCAGTTGGCACGCTGAGGGGACCGGATAACACGCATGGCCATCTACACGCTTCCCGAGCTTCCGTACGAGTACTCGGCGCTCGAGCCGGTGATCAACCCGCAGATCATCGAGCTGCACCACGACAAGCACCACGCGGCCTACGTCACGGGTGCCAACAACACCCTGGAGCAGCTGGAGGAGGCGCGCGACAAGGAGAACTGGGGCGCGCTGAACGGCCTGGAGAAGAACCTGGCCTTCCACCTCTCCGGCCACATCCTGCACAGCATCTACTGGCACAACATGGCCAGCCCGAAGACCGGCGAGGGCGGCGGCGAGCCGACCGCGGCGGACGGCCTCGGCGACCTGGCCGACGCGATCACCGAGTCCTTCGGCTCCTTCGCGAAGTTCAAGAAGCAGCTGACCTTCGCCTCCTCGGCCACCCAGGGCTCCGGCTGGGGCGTGCTCGCGTACGAGCCCGTCAGCGGCCGCCTGGTCGTCGAGCAGGTCTACGACCACCAGGGCAACGTGGGTGTCGCGAGCACCCCGATCCTCGTGTTCGACGCCTGGGAGCACGCCTTCTACCTGCAGTACAAGAACCAGAAGGTGGACTTCATCGAGGCGATGTGGAACGTCGTCAACTGGCAGGACGTGTCCAAGCGCTACGCGGACGCCAAGGCGAACACCCCGCTGCTGATCCCCGCCAAGGGCTGATCGGCACCCACCGGCCGTCCGCCTCGTGATCGTCTTCTCAGCCTTCACCAGCGGACGTGTGGAACGGAAGGCCCCCGCGAGGACGTGACTCGCGGGGGCCTTCCGCCGTTCCCGGGGGCCTGCCGGGGCTCCCGGGGGCTGCCCGGACCTGCCGCCAAGTCCTACTCGAAGGACGGGGCGGCCGTGCGGGTGCGCTTGATCTCGTAGAAGCCCGGCGTGGAGGCCACCAGCAGGGTGCCGTCCCACAGCCGCGCCGCCGCCTCGCCGCGCGGGGTCGGGGTGACCACCGGGCCGAAGAAGGCGACCTCGGCGCCGTCCGCGCCCGGTACGGAGATGACGGGCGTGCCGACCTCCTGGCCGACGCGGTCGATGCCGTCGGCGTGCGAGGCGCGCAGCACCGCGTCGTACTCGTCCGAGTCGGCGTGGTCGATCAGCTCCGCGGGCAGGCCCGCGTCGGCCAGGGCGCCGGCTATCGCCTCGCGGGTGGGGCCCTCGCCGTTGTTGTGGAAGCGGGTGCCGAGGGCGGTGTAGAGCTTGCCGACCGCCTCGTCGCCGTGCTTCTGCTGGGCGGCCGTGACCACCCGCACCGGGGCCCAGCCCTTGGGGCCGAGCAGGTCCCGGTAGACCTCGGGCAGCTCGTGCAGCTTGTCCTCGTTGAGGACCGCGAGGCTCATCACGTGCCAGCGGACCTCCACCTCGCGGACCTTCTCGACCTCCAGCATCCAGCGGGAGGTCATCCAGGCCCACGGGCACAGCGGGTCGAACCAGAAGTCGACGGGGGTCTTCTCGCGCAGCTGGGTCTCGGACATCGAGTTCCTCGGGTCCTTCTCTCTCGGCCGGGTTCGTACGCCATGCGTCGTACAAAGGGGTCACCAGGGCAACCAGCCTGCGGTCCTGCGCATTCCCCGTGGGAGGATTCGCTCAGTTGAAGGCGAACTCGCACGAAGGAGTGCCCGTGCCTGGTGAGAATCTGTCACGCGAGGAGGCCCGCGAGCGGGCCGAGCTGATCTCCGTCGACGCGTACGAGGTCGCTCTCGACCTCCGCTCGGCGGTGGACGGGGCCGAGGCCGGCCCGGAGGGTCCCCGCACCTTCCGCTCGGTGACCACCGTCCGCTTCCGGTCCGCGGTGCCCGGCGCCGCGACCTTCGCGGACCTGATCGCCCCCTCGGTGAACTCCGTCACCCTCAACGGGACGGCTCTGGACCCGGCCGAGGTCTTCGACGGGGCGCGGATCCGCCTCGACGCCCTGGCCTCCGAGAACACCCTGGTCGTGGACGCGAACTGCGCCTACAGCCGCACCGGCGAGGGCATGCACCGCTTCGTCGACCCGGAGGACGGCGAGGTCTACCTCTACACGCAGTACGAGCCGGCCGACGCGCGCCGGGTGTACGCGAACTTCGAGCAGCCCGACCTGAAGGCCCCGTACGAGTTCCGGGTCACCGCCCCCGAGGGCTGGCAGGTGTGGTCCAACGGCGCCGAGGAGTCCCGCGAGGGCGGCGAGTGGCGCTTCGCGCGCACCGAGCCCATCTCGACGTACATCACCTGCGTGGTGGCGGGCCCGTACCACTACGTCACCGACACCTACACCCGCGGGGACCTGACCGTCCCGCTGGGCGCCATGTGCCGCAAGGGGCTCGCCCCGCACTTCGACGCGGACGACGTCTTCCTGGTCACCAAGCAGGGCTTCGACTTCTTCCACGACAACTTCGACTACCCGTACCCCTTCGGGAAGTACGACCAGGCCTTCGTCCCCGAGTACAACCTCGGCGCGATGGAGAACCCGGGCATGGTCACCTTCCGCGAGGAGTACATCTTCCGCGGCAAGGTCACGCGGGCCTCGTACGAGCGGCGCTCGAACACGATCCTGCACGAGATGGCGCACATGTGGTTCGGCGACCTCGTCACCATGAAGTGGTGGGACGACCTGTGGCTGAAGGAGTCCTTCGCGGACTTCATGGGCTCCTTCTCGCTGGTCGAGGCCACCCGCTTCGACCAGGCCTGGGTCACCTTCGCCAACAACCGCAAGGCCTGGGCCTACCGGGCCGACCAGCTGCCGTCCACCCACCCGATCACGGCCGACATCCGCGACCTGGAGGACGCCAAGCTCAACTTCGACGGCATCACGTACGCCAAGGGCGCGGCGGTCCTCAAGCAGCTGGTCGCGTACGTCGGCCGGGACGCCTTCCTGGAGGGCGCCCGCCGCTACTTCAAGGCGCACGCGTACGGGAACACCACCCTGGACGACCTGCTGTCGGTGCTCGCCGAGGTCTCCGGCCGGGACATGGCCGGCTGGTCGCGGGCCTGGCTGCAGACCGCGGGGGTCAACTCCCTGACGCCCGAGGTGGTCTACGGCGCCGACGGCCGCGTGGCCGAGCTGGCGGTGGCCCAGGACGGCGCCGAGCTGCGCCCGCACCGGGTGGCCGTCGGCCTGTACCGGCACGACGGCGGGGAGCTGGTGCGCTACGCGCGTGCCGAGGTCGACGTGGCCGGGCCGCGCACCGCGGTCGCCGAGCTGGCCGGGGCCGAGAAGCCCGACCTCGTGCTCGTCAACGACGAGGACCTGACCTACTGCAAGATCCGCTTCGACGCGGGCTCGCTGGACACCCTCCGGGCCCGCCTGGGCGACCTGCGCGACCCGCTGGCGCGGGCCCTGTGCTGGTCGGCGCTGTGGAACATGACCCGCGACGGGCTGCTGCCCGCCCGCGAGTTCGTCTCCCTGGTGCTGGACTTCGCAGGCCGCGAGAGCGACATCGGCGTGCTCCAGATGCTGCACGCGCAGGCCACCGGCGCCGTCACCTCCTACGCCGCCCCGCAGTGGCGCGAGCAGGGCTCCCGGGAGCTGGCGGCCGGGGCGCTCGGCGAGCTGCGCAAGGCCGAGCCGGGTTCGGAGCACCAGCTGGCCTGGGCCCGCTTCTTCGCCGCGTCGGCTGCCGCGGAGGCGGATTTCCAGCTGCTCCAGGGGCTGTTGGACGGATCCGCCGTGATCGACGGCCTCGACGTGGACCAGGAGCTGCGCTGGGCCCTCCTGGAGCCGCTGGCGGCCCACGGGCTCGCCGACGAGCAGCGGATCGGGGCGGAGCTGGCGCGCGACGACACGGCCTCCGGCAAGCGGCACTCGGTGCGCTGCCTGGCCGCGCGGCCCTCGGCCGCCGTCAAGGCGCAGGCGTGGGCGGCCGTCGTGGAGTCGGACGCGCTGTCGAACGCCCTGGTGGAGGCGACCATCGCAGGGTTCGCGCAGCCCTCGCAGCGCGAACTGCTGGCCCCGTACGCCCCGAAGTACTTCGAGGCCATCGAGCGGGTGTGGGCCGAGCGGTCGATCCAGATCGGCATGGACGTGGTGAGCGGGCTGTTCCCCTCGCTCCAGGACGGCCAGGACACGCTGGACGCGGCGGACGCCTGGCTGGGCGCGCACGGGGACGCGGCCCCGGCGCTGCGGCGCCTGGTGCTGGAGGCGCGCGACGACCTGGCGCGGGCGCTGCGGGCGCAGGCCTGCGACGCGGCCGCGGGCTGACCGACGGCTGGCTTCGACTGACAGCTGACGGCTGACGGCTGACGGCCGGGCACGGAACGGGCGGGGGCGGTGCCGGAGGGATCCGGCACCGCCCCCGCCCGCCGTTTCGCATACGGAAAGTAGCGGTACGAATCCGCTGCGCAGTGTCGGCAGTCGAACTCCCGTACTTTAGTGCGGGGTTGTCCGGGTTTGTCGACGGGCGTGTAACAGCGGTTATCAGGGCCCCCGGTGGCGGGAATCTCCGCGGCATGAACCACAACACCCCCGCCTTCCAGGGCGTTTCCGCCCCCCGCCCGCTCCACCACCTGAGCGGTTCGCGCCCCCGCGTGCTCGGTGTCGGCCAGCTCCGCGAGCACGGCATCACCCCCTCCGACACCGCGCAGCGCTGCCGCCCCGGCGGCCCGTGGCAGCAGGTGCTCCCGGGGGTCTTCCTGCTCCACCCCGGTCTGCCGACCAGCGAGGAGCGGCTGCACGCGGCCCTGCTGTACGCGGGCCGCCGGGGCGCCGACGTGATGGTCACGGGGCTCGCCGCCCTGGCCCTGTACCAGTTCGCCTCCGCTCCCCCGCTGCCCGCCCTGGACCGGATCGACGTCCTGGTCCCGGCCACGCGGCGGCTGCGGTCCACGGGCTGGGTGCGGATCGTACGGGCGCACCCGGTGCAGCCCGAGGCGCAGCAGGTGACCGGGCTGCCGGTGGCGCCCGTGGCCCGCGCCCTCGCGGACGCGGTGGCGCACCTGTCCGACGCGGGCACGGTCCGGCGGCTGCTGAGCGAGGCCGTGCGGGGCGGGCACTGCGAACCGGCCGCGGTGGTACGGGAGCTGACGCAGGCGCGGCTGCTGAACCGGCCGCACGTGGTCGACGCCGTGGACTCCCTGCTGGCCGAGGGCCGGGCCATCGCGGAGGACCGGCTGTACGCGCTCGTACGGGAGTCCGGGCTGCCGGACCCGCTGTGGAACGTGGACCTGCGGGTGCCGGGCGGCCCGCACCTGGGCGGGGTGGACGCCTACTGGCCCGACCAGGCGGTCGCGGTGGAGCTGGACACCCGGGCCCCGCGGCAGGGCGGGGACGACCAGTGGTCGCAGTACGCGCGCAAGCGGGAGGCCCTGGAGCGGCTGGGCCTGACGGTCGTGTACCTCACCCCGCGCAAGCTGCGCGACCACGCCGAACAGCAGGCGGCCGTGATCCGGACGGCGCTGACGGCCTCCGCGGACCGGGACCCGGCCGCCTACCTCGTGGTGCTGCCGCGGTGAGGCCCGCCGGGCAGCGGCGGATTGGCCGGGGAGTACTCGGGGGAGCTCCAGCGCAGCCGGCCGGGGTGCAGGGCCCCGACGGCCTCCTGCACGGTGAAGCGGACGGTCCGGCTGCCGCCGGGGCCGAACTCGGTGCGGGCCCGGCCGGTGAGCTGGAGGACCCCGCCGGTCTCCCAGTCGGGCAGGAGGAGGCCTGCGCGGGAGTCGGCGGCGAGGTTGCCGAGGGTCAGGAACATGGCGTTGCCGGGGTAGTCGGGCCAGGCCAGTTCGGTCGGGGAGAGCACTTCGGCGAAGCCGGGGGCACCGCCGCGGTGGCTGGTTTCCACCCTTCCCTCGGCGGTGGTGGCGACGAAGAAGGTGTCGGCGGTGCGGACCGCGCGCTGCCAGTCGGGGGTCAGGGCCGCGGCGCGGCGTACCGTTCCGGGACCCTCGGGCTCCACGGCCAGCGGGTGCCGCTTCTGCAGGTACTTGGGGCAGTTGGAGAAGACCCGGTCGGCCTCCACGGCGAAGCCGCCCGGGGTGGGGGACGCCGTGCCGTTGAGCCGCATCCGGCGGCGGGTGCGCGGGTCGAGGGCGATCGTGCCGACGGGGGTGCCGGGTGCGGCGAGGGCCTCCGCGAGCGGGTCGCCCGCCGGGAGCCCGCCGGAGACGGAGATCCGGTGCGGGCCGGTGGCCCGGACGAATCCGGGCGCACCGGTCAGCAGGGAGGCCCAGATCCGGCCACCGGGACCCGGGGCGTCGGCGGCCCCGAGGACCAGCTGCGGCTGGAGGGCCAGGAAGGCGGCGGCGACCTCCTTGATGCCGGGGCCGATGGAGCGGCCCACGTGGTCGGCGAGCTCCCGGACCCCGACCCGGTCCTGTACGGCGCGGGAACCCCGGTGGTAGGGCCGCGCGACGGCTGCTGTCATGGCGTACGCACTCCTCGGCGCTCGGATCGGACGGCGGGCCGGTAGCGGCGGCTCCTAGAAGAACCCGCAGGTCGGCGCGGAGTCGCTGGGGGCCGGGGCGCCCTCGGCCCCGGTGGGCACGGAGATCTCCAGGCGGGTGCCGTCCGGGTCGTGGAAGAAGATCCCGCCCGAGGCCGCCCCCTCCCCGTGCGCGACCACCCCGTCGTACGCGAACGCGACGCCGAGCCCGCGCAGCCGGGTCTCGTACCCGCGCACCTCCTCGATCGAGCCGGCCGACAGGGCCAGGTGGTGCAGGCCCGCGGCGGCGGGGGCGAAGGGGTCCGTCGCCTGCTCCCACAGGGTCAGGGCGAGCACCCCGTCCCGGCCGAGGAAGGCGAAGCGGCGGTCGGGCTCCTTCCCCTCGCCGAGGACCTCGAAGCCGAGCGCGTCGCGGTAGAAGGCGAGCGAGCGGTCGAGTGCGGTGACGTTGAGGCCCACGTGGCCGGTGGTGAGCGTGCCGGGAGACGTCATGACGGGATCCCTTTCAGGAGGCGTGCTTCAGGAGGGGCGTATCGGTGTTCCTGCCGTTTTCTCTAACCTCTGAAAAGGACTTTAGGGGTTAGAGCCAGGGGCGTCAACCGCTCACGTACCCTTGAGTGGTTAGCCGAGGAAGGAACCCGCGATGACCGCCGCCACCGACCCCCGCCCGCTGCTCGGGGAGCCCGTCTCCCTGGACCTGCTGAACACCCGCTGGATGCAGGACGGCGAGCGGCAGGACCTGTTCGCCGGGGCCGCGGGCCTGACCCGCATGGAGGGCATGGCCCTGTGGCTGGAGGGGGCCGGCCTGGCCGGGCGCTTCCGCGCGGACCCCGCGGCCCTGGTGCACCTGCTGACCGCGCGCGAGGCCCTCGCGCGGGCCGTCGCGGACCCCGCGGACGAGGGGGCGCGCACCCTCGTCGACGCGGTGCTGGGGCACGGCCGGCTGCGCCCGACGCTGACCGCCGCGGGGCCGGGGCAGACCCCCGAGTTCGAGGACCGCGCCTGGGGTCCCGCGTGGACCGCCGCGTACGACTACCTCGGCCTGCTGGGCAGCGCGCCCGACCGGATCCGCGCATGCGCCCACGAGGCCTGTGTCCTGCACTTCTTCGACACCTCGCGGAACGGCACCCGGCGCTGGTGCTCGATGGCGGCCTGCGGAAACCGGGCCAAAGCGTCCCGCCACTACGCACGTTCACGCGAAGACCACTGAGTCGACATATCGACTTTCGCCGCCCTTCGACTCGTACCCCTCTGTCCGGGTACGGGCCCGCTGACGCATCCCTCGCCCTGGCGGATGTCCGCCATGACGAACACCCGTACCCGACAGCCCTCCCCAAACGGCTGTCACTTGCGGAAAGCTGACCGGTCATCCGGCACCGAAATCCGGACCGTTTCTTTCACGTATCAGGGATGCTGATGACCCTCGAATCCCCCAGTTCGATATCCGGGGCAAGACGCGCCGCCCGCGTCGCGGCCGCCGCGGGTCTGGTGGCCGCGCTCGCGGCCACGGGGCCCGTGCCCGCCTTCGCCGCGTTCGCCGCCGATGACCCGGCTGCCTCCGCACCCAAGTCCGCCGAGGAGAAGCTCGGTTCCGACGACGCCAAGCTCCTGGCCGAGGCGGAGGCGAAGGGCGCGAAGACCGTCACCGCGATGGTCGCGACCGCCCCCGGCGCCACCGAGCAGGTGGCCTCCCAGCTCGACGCCGTCCCGGGTGCCTCCGTGGGCAAGACGTACGACAAGCTCGGCTACGTCCGCGCCACGCTGCCGACGGACAAGGCCGGCGCCGCGCTCGACGCCGCGGCGAAGCTGTCCTCCGTGGTCGGCATCGACCTCAAGCACGAGATCAAGCGCGAGGACCCGCGCCCTGACGCCGGCGCCGAGAGCGCCGCGGCCAAGGCCAAGCCCGCGCCCGGCTCGTACCCGGCCCCGGGCAAGAGCACTCCGGCGAAGAACCCGTACAACCCGTCCTTCGAGACCGGTGCGGTGGACTTCGTCAAGCAGAACCCGCAGGCCGACGGCCGCGGTGTGACCATCGGCATCATGGACTCCGGCGTCGACCTCGGTCACCCGGCGCTCCAGAAGACCACCACCGGCGAGCGCAAGATCGTCGACTGGGTCACCGCGACCGACCCGATCACGGACAGCGACGGCACCTGGCGCGCCCAGATCACCCCGGTCTCCGGCACGGAGTTCACCGCGGCGGGCACCACCTGGAAGGCCCCGGCGGGCGACTACCAGTGGAGCCGCTTCTCCGAGTCGATCACCGCCAACGGTGACATGAAGGGCGACGTCAACCGGGACGGGGACACCACCGACCGGTTCGGCCTGCTCTACGACGCCGCCGCGGGCACCGTCCGCGTGGACACCGACCAGAACAACGACTTCACGGACAACGAGCCGATGAAGGCGTACAAGGACGGCTTCCAGATCGGCTACTTCGGTACGGACAACCCGGCCACCGAGGTCGCCGAGCGCATCCCGTTCGTCATCGAGATCCGCAAGGACGTCCCGATGGACCCGCTGGGCGGGGACTGGGTCGGCAAGAAGGCCGACTTCGTCAACGTCGGCATCATCGAGTCCGAGCACGGCACCCACGTCGCGGGCATCACCGCCGCGAACAGCCTGTTCGGCGGCAAGATGAACGGTGCCGCCCCCGGCGCCAAGCTCGTCTCCTCGCGCGCCTGCTCCTGGAGCGGCGGCTGCACCAACGTCGCGCTGACCGAGGGCATGATCGACCTCGTCGTCAACCGCGGCGTGGACATCGTCAACATGTCCATCGGCGGCCTGCCGGCGCTGAACGACGGCAACAACGCGCGTTCCGAGATGTACACCCGCCTGATCGACACCTACGGCGTCCAGCTGGTCATCTCGGCCGGCAACTCGGGCCCGGGCGTCAACACCATCGGCGACCCCTCGCTGGCCGACAAGGTCCTCAGCGTCGGTGCGGCGATCTCCAAGGACACGTGGGCCGCCAACTACGGCTCCGGCGTGGACAAGAAGTACGCGATGTTCCCCTTCTCCTCGCGCGGTCCGCGTGAGGACGGCGGCTTCGTGCCCTCGATCACCGCCCCCGGTGCGTCCATCAACACCATCCAGACCTGGCTGGCCGGCCAGCCGGTCGCCGAGGCGGGCTACGCCCTCCCGGCCGGCTACGGCATGCTGCAGGGCACCTCGATGTCCTCGCCGCAGGCCGCGGGCGCGAGCGCGCTGCTGATCTCGGCCGCCAAGCAGGCGAAGGTGGCCCTGCCGCCGGCCGCCCTGCGCACGGCGCTGACCACCACCGCCAAGAAGATCAAGGGCTACAAGGCGCACGAGCAGGGCTCCGGCCTGATCGACGTCGTCGCCGCCTGGGACTCGATCCAGCGCGGTGCCAAGGCCCACGACTACACGGTCAAGGCCCCGGTCGACACCGCGCTCGACCAGTTCCTGAAGACCCCGGGCTTCGGCACCGGCATCTACGACCGCGAGGGCGGCCTGAAGGCCGGCCAGAAGAAGGTCTACGACGTCGTCGTCACCCGCACCTCGGGCCCGAAGTACGGCATCCGCCACGACCTGACCTGGCGCAACAACGACGGCACCTTCAAGGTGCTCGGTGACTACGACTACGTCACCCTGCCCCTGAACAAGCCCGTCACCATCAAGGTCCAGGCCAAGGCCAAGGCCGGCGGTGTCTTCAGCGGCATCCTGCAGCTCGACGACGCCACCACCGAGGGCATCGACAAGCAGGTCCTGTCGACCGTCGTGGTCGCCAAGCAGCTGACCAAGCCCTCCTTCGGCTTCACGGAGACCGGCACGGTCCAGCGCAACAGCCACACGTCCTACTTCGTGAACGTGCCGGCCGGCGCCAAGTCCCTGGAGGTCGCGCTCAGCGGTCTCGCCGAGGGCAGCCAGACCCGCTTCATCTCGCTGCACCCGTACGGTGTCGCCGTGGACCCGACGGCCACGACGAACTGCTACCCGAACTACAACAACCCGGCGAACACCTGCCGCCCCGACCTGCGGTCGGTCACCAACCCGCAGCCGGGCGTCTGGGAGATCGAGGTCGAGTCGCGCCGTACGTCGCCGCTGCTCGACAACCCGTACAAGCTGGACGTCTCCGTACTCGGTGCGGCCTTCGACCCCGCGGTCAAGGTCATCCCCGAGGCGAAGATCGGCACCCCGGCGCCGGTCCAGTGGAACGTCACCAACAACTGGGCGGGCCTGCAGGGCAAGCTCAAGGGCGGCCCGCTCGGCTCCGCGAAGGTGGCCAAGCCCTCCATCGCCAACGGTGAGACCCAGACCTCCGAGGTCACCATCAGCGCGGGCGCCAAGCGCCTGGACGTCGCCATCGGCGGCGTGTCCGACGCCGGTGCCGACCTGGACCTCGAGGTCTACCGGGACGGCGTGCTGGTCGGCTCCGCGGCCGACGGCGACTCCGAGGAGGCCGTGAGCCTGGTCAACCCGGCCGCCGGCACCTACACCGTCAAGGTCATCGGCTACGCGATCCCGGCCGGTACCACCACGTACAACTACCGCGACGTGTTCTTCGCCGACTCCCTGGGCTCCGTCCAGGTCGACGAGACCGCCACGGTGGACCTGGCCAACGGCGCCTCCGCCACGGTCAGCGCCAACGTGCTCGTCGGCAGCGCGGCCCCCGCGGGCCGTCAGTTCTTCGGCGAGGTCTCGCTGGTCAACGCCCGCGGCACCGCGGCGGGCAGCGGCAGCGTCCAGATCGAGAAGGTCGTCGAGTAGTACCCGGCAGCCTGATCCGCACCTGAAGAAGGGGCGGGCGTCCCTGCGGACGCCCGCCCCTTCCGTGCTCCCGGGCCCCCCGGCCCCGGGAGGCTCCGGATCAGCCCTTCAGGCCGCGCAGGTCCTGGGCGTAGGTGCCGACCGCGTGGGCGATGACGTCGACGTTCGTGTCGAAGGCCGTACGGTCGATGTTCTTCAGGGTGTCGCCGGCGCCGTGGTAGTTCGGGTCGTACGCCACGCCCGCCCGGCCGCCGTAGCGGGCCGCCTGCTCCGGGGTCTTGATGCCCTCGGCCCCGGTGAAGGTGCCGCCGGCCGGGATGCCGTTCGCGATGAACGGGCCGTAGTCCGAGCGGCCGTCGAAGTCGCTGCCCTCGTGGGGCTTGCCCTTGCGGTCGAGGAAGCCGTTGATCAGGCGCTCGATCTGCGCCGAGCCGGCCGGGCCGGCCCCGGCGCCCTTCTTGTCGGAGTCGTCGCCGTCGTAGACGAACTGCGCCGGGTTCGGGGAGCCGATCATGTCGAAGTTCAGGTAGAGCGCGATGTCCTTCTTCTGCTTCGCGCTCAGCCGGGACACGTAGTGGTCGGAGCCGAGCAGGCCCAGCTCCTCACCGGACCACCAGGCGAAGCGGACCTTGTTCGCCGGCTGCCGGCCCGTCTTGCGGGTCTGGTCGGCGAGCTTGAGGGCCACCTCCAGGAGGCCCGCGGAGCCGGAGCCGTTGTCGTTGATGCCCGGGCCCTCCGCCACCGAGTCCAGGTGGCCGCCGACGGCCACCACGCGGTCGGAGCGGCCGCCGCGGGTCTCGGCGATGACGTTGCGGGTCTGCTTCTTGATGTGCTTCTGGTCCAGGTCCAGGCGGACCCTGACCTCGCCGCGGGCCACGGCCGCGGCCAGCGCCTCGCCGTCGGCCAGGGTGATGCCCGCGCTCGGGATCCGGCCCTCGGCGGGCGAGGAGAACCCGCCGCGGACCGGGGTGGTGCCGCTGTGGTTGTAGACGACCACGCCGAGGGCGCCGGCCGCGGCGGCGGCGTTCTGCTTCTCCACGAAGGTGCAGCTGCCCCGCTTCACGAGGGCGATCTTCCCGGTGAAGGCGCCGGCCGGGTAGTCGGCCGCGTCGCAGCCGGGGGTGTCGTCCACCCGGGCCGCGGCCAGCGCGGCGGTCAGGCCCTGCTTCGGGGTGGACGGGGTGAAGGTGAAGGCGGCCGTGGTCAGTTCGCGGGCGCCCGCGCCGAGCACGGCGAGCTTCTCCGTGCGGGTCTGCGCGTCGTAGATCGAGAACTCCTGGTACGCGACCTTGTAGCCGGCCTTCCTGAGGGTGTCGTGGACGTACTTCGCCGAGGCGTCGTAGCCCGGGGTGCCGGCCGCGCGGTTGCCCCCGTGGGCGTCGGCGATCTTCTGGAACTGCACGAGGTGGCGGTAGGCGCTCTTGCCGGAGGCCTGCTTCACCAGCTGCTTCGCGAGCCTGCCCGGGTGGCCCGGGTGCCCCGGGCGCTCGTGGGCGACGGCCGGCTGGGCGGCGAGCAGGAGGGGTGCGGCGACGGCCGCGGCGGCGAGCGCGGCTATGGTCCGGTGGCGGTGGGCGGGCACGACGGATCTCCCCGATTCGTTATCTGGAATGCGTGTCCGGATATCGGTCACGACAGATCGGACCGTAACCGCCCTTCGCGTCCTCAAACGCCCGATCTGGGCTCCGGAAACAAGGCCGCCACACACTTGTCATACCGGGCCCGGAAACGGCCGCCCCGGGCACCCGGTCCGTACTGCGGACAATGGATTGGACAAGCGTGCCCGGGTCGCCCGCATGATGGAGTCGGCTTGACCGAGCTGTACGCACCAGAAGGAGTCACCGTGAGGGTCGGAATCGTAGGAGCCACCGGACAGGTCGGCGGCGTCATGCGCCGCATCCTCGCCGAGCGGAAGTTCCCGGTGGACGAGCTGCGCCTGTTCGCCTCGGCCCGGTCGGCCGGCTCGACGATCGAGTGGGAGGGCCGCGAGATCACCATCGAGGACGCCTCCGCCGCCGACTACGCGGACCTCGACATCGTGCTCTTCTCCGCGGGCGGCGCCACCTCCCGCGCCCTCGCCGAGAAGGTCGCCTCCCAGGGCGCCGTCGTCATCGACAACTCCTCCGCCTGGCGCGGCGACCCCGAGGTCCCGCTGGTCGTCTCCGAGGTCAACCCGCACGCGATCAAGGACCGCCCGAAGGGCATCATCGCCAACCCGAACTGCACCACGATGGCCGCGATGCCGGTACTGCGCCCCCTCCACGAGGAGGCCGGGCTGACCGCGCTGGTCGCCACGACCTACCAGGCCGTCTCCGGCTCCGGCCTGGCCGGTGTCGCCGAGCTGAAGACCCAGGCCTGCGCCGTGTCCGAGGCCGCCGACCAGCTGACCTTCGACGGCGGCGCCGTGGACTTCCCCGAGCCGGGCGTCTACAAGCGCCCGATCGCCTACAACGTGGTCCCGCTGGCCGGCTCGATCGTGGACGACGGCTCCTTCGAGACCGACGAGGAGCAGAAGCTCCGCAAGGAGTCCCGCAAGATCCTCGAGATCCCGGAGCTGAAGGTCTCCGGCACCTGCGTGCGCGTCCCGGTCTTCTCCGGGCACTCCCTCCAGGTCAACGCCCGCTTCGCGCGCCCCATCAGCGTCGAGCGCGCGTACGAGCTGCTGGCGGACGCCCCGGGCGTCGAGCTCTCCGACATCCCGACCCCGCTCCAGGCCGCCGGCAAGGACGCCTCGTACGTGGGCCGCATCCGCGTGGACGAGACCGTCGACAACGGCCTCGCGCTGTTCCTGTCGAACGACAACCTCCGCAAGGGCGCGGCGCTGAACGCCGTGCAGATCGCCGAGCTGGTCGCCGAGGAGCTGCGCGGCTGACCCGGCCCGCACGCGGTACGAGGGGCGGCACCCGGTGGCGGGTGCCGCCCCCCGGCGCATCCGGGGACGGCCGCCCGGCGGCCCGCACCGCCCCGCAGGAGCTTCCGGGCGTCACCGGGGCGCCGCGGCATTACTCCGAAGCGGTGGCCCCTCCCGGCGTGGAAGGATGGGCGCGCAACGTCACCATCGAAGGAGATGAACGCGTGCCTGGCACGAACCTGACCCGTGAAGAGGCTCAGCAGCGGGCGAAGCTGCTCACCGTCGACTCGTACGAGATCGACCTCGACCTGAGCGGAGCCCAGGAGGGGGGCACCTACCGGTCCGAGACCACGGTGCGCTTCGACTCCGCGGAGGCGAACGCGGAGACCTTCATCGACCTGGTCGCGCCGGCCGTGCACGAGGTCGTCCTGAACGGCAAGTCGCTCGACGTGGCCGCCGTCTTCCGCGATTCGCGGATCGCGCTGAAGCACCTGGCGGCCGGGGCGAACGAGCTCAAGGTCGTCGCGGACTGCGCGTACACCAACACCGGCGAGGGCCTGCACCGCTTCGTGGACCCGGTCGACGAGCAGGCCTACCTGTACACCCAGTTCGAGGTGCCGGACGCGCGCCGGGTGTTCGCGTCCTTCGAGCAGCCCGACCTGAAGGCGACCTTCCAGTTCACCGTGAAGGCCCCCGCGGGCTGGACGGTCATCTCGAACTCCCCGACGCCTGCGCCCGCGGACGTCAAGGACGACGTCTGGGTCTTCGAGCCGACCCCGCGCATCTCGACGTACATCACCGCGCTGATCGTCGGCCCGTACCACTCGGTGCACAGCTCGTACGAGGGCAAGGACGGCCAGTCCGTCCCGCTCGGCATCTACTGCCGCCCCTCGCTCGCCGAGTTCCTCGACGCGGACGCGATCTTCGAGGTCACCCGCCAGGGCTTCGACTGGTTCCAGGAGAAGTTCGACTACGACTACCCGTTCGCGAAGTACGACCAGCTCTTCGTGCCGGAGTTCAACGCGGGCGCGATGGAGAACGCCGGTGCGGTCACCATCCGCGACCAGTACGTCTTCCGCTCGAAGGTCACGGACGCGGCGTACGAGGTCCGCGCCGAGACCATCCTCCACGAGCTGGCCCACATGTGGTTCGGCGACCTGGTCACCATGGAGTGGTGGAACGACCTGTGGCTGAACGAGTCGTTCGCCACCTACACCTCCATCGCCTGCCAGGCGTACGCGCCCGGCTCGAAGTGGCCGCACGCGTGGACCACCTTCGCGAACTCCATGAAGACCTGGGCGTACCGGCAGGACCAGCTGCCGTCCACGCACCCGATCATGGCCGACATCCGCGACCTGGACGACGTCCTCGTCAACTTCGACGGGATCACGTACGCCAAGGGCGCCTCGGTGCTCAAGCAGCTCGTGGCCTACGTCGGCCAGGACGAGTTCTTCAAGGGCGTGCAGGCGTACTTCAAGGCGCACGCCTTCGGGAACACCCGCCTGTCCGACCTGCTGGGCGCCCTGGAGGAGACCTCCGGCCGCGACCTGACCGCCTGGTCGAAGGCCTGGCTGGAGACCGCGGGCATCAACATCCTGCGCCCCGAGGTCGAGACGGACGAGCACGGGGTCATCACCTCGTTCAAGGTCCGCCAGGAGGCCCCGGCCCTGCCGGCGGGCGCCAAGGGCGAGCCCGTACTGCGCCCGCACCGCATCGCGATCGGCTTCTACACGCTCGACGACGAGAGCGGGAAGCTGCTGCGCGAGCGCCGCCTGGAGCTCGACATCGCGGCGGCCGAGCTGACCGAGGTCGCCGAGCTGGTCGGCCACTCCCGGCCCGACGTGGTCCTCCTCAACGACGACGACCTGTCGTACGCCAAGGTCCGCCTCGACGAGCACTCCCTCGCCAAGGTCACCGCGCACCTGGGCGACTTCGAGGCCTCGCTGCCGCGGGCGCTGTGCTGGGCCTCCGCCTGGGACATGACGCGTGACGGCGAGATGGCGGCGCGCGACTACCTCGCGCTGGTGCTGTCCGGCATCGGCAAGGAGTCCGACATCGGCGTGGTGCAGTCCCTGCACCGCCAGGTGAAGCTGGCCGTGGACCTGTACGCCGACCCGGCCTGGCGCGACACCGGCCTGGCCGTCTGGACGGACGCCGCGCTGGAGCACCTGCGCGCGGCCGCCCCCGGCAGCGACCACCAGCTCGCCTGGGCGCGGGCCTTCGCGGCCACCGCCCGTACGGAGTCCCAGCTCGACCTGCTCGCGGGGCTGCTCGACGGCACCGAGGCCGTCGAGGGCCTGGCCGTCGACACCGAGCTGCGCTGGGCCCTCCTGGAGCGGCTCGCCGCCACCGGACGGGCCGGGGAGTCCGAGATCGCGGCCGAGCTGGAGCGGGACAAGACCGCGGCGGGCGAGCGGCACGCGGCCACGGCCCGTGCGGCCCGTCCGACGGCGGAGGCCAAGGCCGAGGCCTGGGCGGCGGTCGTCGAGTCCGCGGACCTGCCGAACGCGGTGCAGGAAGCCGTCATCGGGGGCTTCGTCCAGACCGACCAGCGGGAGCTGCTCGCGCCGTACGCCGCGAAGTACTTCGCGGCGGTCAAGGGGATCTGGGAGACCCGCAGCCACGAGATCGCGCAGCAGATCGCGGTCGGGCTGTACCCGTCGCTGGCGGTGTCCCAGGACACGCTGGACGCGACGGACGCGTGGCTGGCGGCCGCCGAGCCGAACGCTGCGCTGCGGCGGCTGGTCTCGGAGTCCCGCTCGGGCGTCGAGCGCGCCCTCCGCGCCCAGACGGCGGACGCAGCCGCCGGCGCCTGACCCCGGCGGGGCCCCGCGCAGCTCCGCCCCACCCGGGCCGCTGCGCGGGGCCCTTCCCCACCCCGCCCCTTCCCGAACTGGGGCTCCGCCCCAGACCCCGCGCCTCAAACGCCGGCGGGGCTGGATTTTGCCGCTGACCGGTACATTCCAGCGAACCGCAGCAAAATCCAGCCCGCGCGGCGTTTGAGCGCACCGGGCGCGCAGCGCACGGTCCGGGGGTCCGGGGGCCTGCCCCCGGTTTCGGGAAGGGGCGGGGTGGGGAACAGGCCCCGCGCAGCGGGGTTACAGGGTCGACGCCGCCGTGCGGAGGGCGGCCAGGAGCGGGGTCAGGAGGGGGCCCTCCTCCGCCCCGCGCCGCGTCGCGGCGACGACGTGCCGCGTCGGCCGGTCCGCAGGCAACGGCCGGACGACCACCCCCCGGCTCCCCCGGCCACCCCCGCCCACCCCACCCGGCGCCCGCGGCGACGCCGCCATCCGGGGGACGAGGGCCACGCCCATACCGGCCCCGACCATCGCCAGGATCGCCGTCCACCCGGCCGCCGAATGCGCCTGCTCCGGTACGAACCCGGCCGCCTCGCACGCCGTCCGCGTGATCTCCGACCAGGCCCCGGACCCCCCGAAGATCCACGGCTCCCCGGCCAGGTCGGCCAGCCGCAGCCCGTCCGCCCCCGCGAGCCGGTGGTCCGCGGGGAGTGCCACGTCCAGCGGGTCCTCCAGCAGCGCGATCCTCGTGAAGCGCGGATCCGGCCCGGCGGGCGCCTGGGCGGCCAGGGACAGGGCCAGGTCCACGGCCCCGGCGGACAGCAGCTCGTACGACTCCGCCGCCTCGGCCTCCCGCACCCGCACCTCCACCCCCGGCCGCGCGGCCCGCAGGGCGGCCACCGCCGGGACCACCAGCGCCGGCACGGCCGTGGAGAAGGCCCCGATCCGGACCTCGCCGGCCTCCCCGGCCCGGTAGCCGGACAGCTCTGCGTCGGCGCGCTCCAGCTGCGCGAAGACGCCTTCCGCGTGCCGCAGGACCAGGTGCGCGGCCCCGGTCAGCCGCACCCGGCGCCCGTCGGCCTCCAGCAGCGGTACGCCGAGCTGCCGGGCGAGGTTGGTGAGCTGCTGCGATACGGCCGAGGGGGTCATGTGGAGGGCTGCGGCGGCCGCGGTGACGGTTCCGCGGTCGGCGAGCGCCCGCAGGATCCGCAGCTTCCTGATGTCCCACTCGGTGGTCCCGGTCATGGGGCGAACCTACCTGCGCGGCCCGGCCTACCGGCGGGCGGCGCCGAGGGCGACCCCGCCCAGGATCAGCGCCATGCACAGCAGTTGGGCGGGCCCGGTGTGCTCGCCGAGGAGGGGCAGGGAGAGCAGGGCGACGCAGACCGGCTGAAGGTAGTAGACGATCCCGGCGCGGGCCGCGCCGATCAGGGCGACGGCCTTGTTCCAGGCGAAGAAGGCGACGGCGGAGGAGAAGACCCCGACGTACACGAGCGGGCCGACCGTGCCGGGCGTGGCGGCGAATCCGCCCTGGAGGGCGAGGGAGAGCCCGTACGCGGGGGCGAGCATGAGCGCGCCCGCCAGGAAGGTGGTGAAGAGGAAGGCGAGCCCGGTGATCTCCGCGGGCCTGCGCTTGAGGAGGGCGCTGTACGAGGCGAAGGACAGGGCCGCGCCGAACATCCACAGGTCGCCGGGGGCGAACTGGAGGGTCAGGGAGCCCTTGCCGACGAGCAGCAGCACCCCGAGGGCGGCGATGAGCATCCCGGTGGTGCGGACGGCGCCGAGGCGCTCGCCGCCGATCCGGGCGAAGACCGCCATGACCACGGGTGAGGCGGCCATGATCATGCCCATGTTGGAGGCGGAGGTGGTCAGTCCGGCCTGGTGGACGAGGGTGTTGTAGAGGGCGATGCCGAAGAAGGATGCGAGGGCGAGGAAGCCGAGGTGGCGGCGGATCAGGGCGCGCTGGCGCCAGGTCTCGCGGACGGCGAGGGGGGCGACGGCGGCGAGGGCGATCAGCCAGCGCCAGAAGACGGCCTGGACGGGCGGGACGCTGTCGGCCATGCCGCGGGTGGCGACGAAGCTGCCGGACCAGACGACCGTGGCGGTGAAGGCGAGGAGGAGTCCGGCGCCGAGGGCGGCTCGCTTCCCCGCCGGGCGGACTGTCGCGGCCGCCCGCTCTTCGCCGTTGCTGCGGACGCGGTCCAGGACTGACACGGCGGTCCCCTCCCCCTCGGTTCGGTGCGCGGTGCGGGCTGCGCGCTCGGATCGTTCGGGGTCTACCGTCGCACCGGCTCATCCATCAGGTCCATCGAAACTTTCCGATGTTTCCGTTCAGTTTCTTCGAAGGGTTCGGGGCTGCGCCGCCGGCACGGCAGCTGCCCGGCCACGGTGGCCGTGAAGGCGACGGCCATGCCCGCCACCTGCACCGGCGAGAGCTCCTGCCCCAGCGCCGCCCAGCCGATGACGGCGGCGGTGAGCGGCGAGAGCGGGCCGAGGAGGGTCACGGAGGTGGCGCTGAGCTGCCCGATCCCGCGGAACCACAGCCAGTAGGCGGCCCCGGTGTTCAGCAGGGCCATGTAGCCGTAGCCCAGCAGGGCCCCGCCGTCGAGGGCGGGCGGCGCCCCTTCGGCCAGGGCGGCGACGGGCAGGATCAGGAGCCCGCCCGCGGTGAGCTGCCAGCCCGCCATGGCCAGCGGGCCGGTCCCGTCGGGGCGCCCCCAGCGCTTGGTGAGCACGATGCCGGCGGCCATGGAGGCGGAGGAGGCGATCCCGGCGGCGATGCCCGCCGGGTCGAGGGCCGCCTGGGAGGTGAGCACGACCATGGCGACCCCGAGGGCCCCGGCCACGGCGGCGAGGAGGGCACGGGGGGTGGCCCGCTCCCCCAGCAGCAGGGCGGCGAGGCCGATGACGGCGAGCGGGCCGAAGGAGCCGAGGACGGCCGCGACCCCGCCGGGCAGCCGGTAGGCGGAGAGGAAGAGCAGCGGGAAGAAGGCCCCGATGTTGAGCGCACCGAGCACCGCGGACTTCCACCACCAGGCGCCGTGCGGCAGCCGGCGGGCGGCGGCGACCAGCAGCAGCCCGGCCGGCAGGGCCCGCGCGACGCCGGTGAACAGGGGGCGGTCCGGCGGCAGGAGCTCGCTGGTGACGATGTAGGTCGAGCCCCAGGAGACGGGCGCGAGGGCGGTCAGCACGACGGTGGCGAGGCGGTTCATGTCGTCACTCCTCAGGCGGAGGGCGGAGGGCGGGGAGGGACCCGGCTTCAGACGGCGGCGGGGGCGGGCCGGCGGGACGGCTGATCCGGGGCGGGCGCGGCCGGGGCGGGCGCTCCGGCCCCCGGCCCGCTCGCGGACCCGCCCGCCGCCCCGCTTCCGGCGCAGGGGTGCACGGCCTCCGCCGGGAGGTGCCGCTCCAGCCGGACCAGGGCGAGGGCCGCACCGAGGGCGGTGGCGGTCAGCAGGACCCAGGGCAGGCGGCCGTCGACGGCGAGGAGGGAGGTGAAGAGGGAGGGGGCGAGGGCGGTGGCCAGCGAGTACGAGAGCTGGTACGCGGCCAGGTAGCGGCCGCGGACGGGCTCGGGGGCGGCGGCGACGGACAGGGCGCCGGCGGAGGGGCTGTGGACCAGCTCGCCGAGGGTGTAGACGACCACGACGGCCAGCAGGGCGGCGAGCAGCGGGCCCTGTCCGGGGCGCAGGGTCCCGAGGAGCACCTGTCCGGCGAAGGCGGCGGCGAAGAGCAGGCAGCCGAGGGCGGCGGAGCGGGTGCGGCGGGCGCCGGTACGGCGGACCCGGCCGGCGACGAGCACGCCGGCCCCGGCGCACAGCACGGTGTTGAGGGTGAAGGCGGCCCCGGTCAGGGAGTCGGGGCCGCGCAGCCAGGTGGCGATGTAGAGCGGGAAGAGCACGGACAGGGCGGCGTACCCGAGGGCGGCGAGGAAGTTGGCGGCGGTCAGGCCCAGGAAGGGGCGGTCGCGCAGGACCATCCGGTAGCCCGCCTGGGCCCGGCGCGCCGCCGGTGCGGCCGGGGCCTGCGGGTCGCGGACCGGGCGGACCCGGCTGACGAGCAGTCCCGCCAGGGCGAAGGCGAGGGAGTTGCCGTAGGCGGTGTACGCGAAGGCGGCGGGGCCCGCGAGGGCGAGCACGCCGGAGACGAGGAGGGCGCCGGCGCCCATGCCGGCGTTCTGGAGGGCGCGCAGGGAGGCCTGGAGCCGGTCGCGGGCGGAGCCGCGGGCCACCTCGCCGATCAGGGACTGCTGGACCACCGGGAAGGAGCGGTCCGCGAGGGCGGTGACCAGGGTGACCGCGGCGAAGGCGGGCAGGGAGCCGGCGAGCGGGTAGAGGGCGAAGCCGAGCACCCGGACCGCGTACAGGACCAGGTTGACCCGGCGGGCCCCGTAGCGGTCCACCGCTGTGCCGGCCAGCGGCATGAAGGCGAGTCCAGCGAGGCCGGTGAGGGTGAGGACCATGCCGACGGCGGCGAAGGAGAGCCCGGTGACCTCGTGGAAGAAGACCAGCGAGAAGGGCACGTACATGCCGATGCCCACGGCGCTGATCCCGGCGCCGGCGAGCAGGGCTCGCTCTCCGGCGATCCGCTCGACGCGCTCGCGCGGTGCCCGGGCCCTGCGCGCCCGCCCCGTCCCCGTCCGTGTGTCCGCCATGTCCCCACCCCTCAAGTAGATTGCTAGAAAGTAGCTTACTTCTAAGCTACTTTCCGTCAAGCAACTTTCTTGCGATCTACTTGAGGGGCGGCGGATACTGCGGACCATGAGCGAGCAGCACGCAGACGCGGTGGACGCGATCATCGGCCAGTGGGGTGCGGTCAGGCCCGACCTGGAGACCGGCCCGATGGCCGTCTTCGGGCGCATCTACCGGATCGCGCGGACCATGGGCGACGAGATGGAGCGCACGTACGCGCGCTTCGGGATCTCCCGCGGGGAGTTCGACGTGGCCGCCACACTGCGGCGCTCGGGGGCCCCGTACACCCTCTCGCCGCGGCAGCTGTCGGCGACGCTGATGCTCACCACGGGCGGGATGACCGGGCGGCTGGACAAGCTGGAGAAGGCGGGGCTGCTGGCCCGCACGCCCGATCCGCACGACCGGCGCGGCATCCAGGTGACCCTGACGGAGCGGGGGCTCGCGCTCATCGACGAGGCGGTCGGCGCCGGTCTGGAGGTGCAGCGGGCGGCGCTCTCCGGGCTCACGGACGAGGAGGCCGCGACCCTCACCGGCCTGCTGCGCAAGCTGGCCGCCGGACTCTGAGGCGGCCCGGCGGGACCGCGCGGCCCGTCAGGAGGGCGGCGGGACCCGCCGGAAATACGGCAGGGGGGCGGGGGGAAAAAAAGTAAAATCCCAGGGTGTCCCCCGGAGAAGGACAGCAGCAGCAATACGGGGGCGGGAGAGGACAAAGCTGAACGTCCGTCCCTTTCCCCACG